>JBFLYF010000044.1:0-14097 GCA_040756795.1 Pseudomonadota bacterium | reverse complement strand
CCGATCTCGATCGCGCAGCGGTCGCTGACGCTCACCGGCCGCGCCGACAGCACGTGCGGATTGAGCGGCACCAGCGCGAACGCGGCCACCGTCGGCTGCAGGATCGGCCCCTGCGCCGAGAGCGCATAGGCGGTCGAGCCGGTCGGCGTCGCGACGATCACGCCGTCGGCGCGCAGCGTGTAGACGTACTCGCCGTCGATGCGCAGCTCGAACTCGATCAGGCGCCCCTGCGAGCCCTTGGTCAGCACCGCCTCGTTCAGCGCCACCGTGCGCAGCACCGGCCTGCCCTCGCGCACCAGCTCCACGTCGAGCAGCGCGCGCTCCTCGATCGAGTGGCGGCCCTCGAGGATCGCGCCGACCGACTCGCGCATGTCGCCCAGCGCGATGTCGGTCATGAAGCCGAGCCGCCCCTGGTTGACCCCCGCGAGCGGCACGTGGTGCCGCACCAGGTTGCGCGCCGCGGCGAGCATGGTGCCGTCGCCGCCGACCACGATCGCGAGGTCCGCGCCGCGGCCGATCTCCTCGAAGCTGGCGCTGCCGTCGCCGTCGCCGACGCTGTTCGCGGTCTCGCTCTCGACCATCACCTCGCAGCCGCGCTTGCGCAGCAGCTCGCGCAGCGCGCGCAGCGACTGCGCGATCTCGGGGGTCTGCTTGCCGATGAGCGCGACGCGGCGGAACGTGGAAGGCATCGGCTTCATTCTAACCGCTGTAGAATCCTCCCATGCTGGACAAGCGCGCGCAGATCCTGCTGAAGACGCTGATCGAGCGCTACATCGCCGAGGGCCAGCCGGTGGGCTCGCGAACGCTCTCGCGCTACGCGGGGCTGGACCTGTCGCCCGCCACCATCCGCAACGTGATGTCGGACCTGGAGGAGATGGGGCTGATCTCCAGCCCGCACACCTCCGCGGGGCGCGTGCCGACGCCGCTCGGCTACCGCTTCTTCGTCGACACCCTGCTGGTGGTGAAGCAGCTCGGCTCGAGCGAGCTGCACCAGCTCGAGGACCAGCTGCACCCGGACAACCCGCAGCGCGTCATCCAGGCCGCCTCGCAGCTGCTGTCCGAGCTGACGAACTTCGCCGGCGTGGTGATGACGCCGCGGCGCCGCGCGCTGAGCTTCCGCCACATCGAGTTCCTGCGGCTTTCGGAAAAGCGCGTCCTGCTGATCGTCGTCACGCCGGAAGGCGACGTGCAGAACCGCATCCTGTTCACCGAGCGCGACTACAGCCCGGCCGAGCTGGTGGCGGCGGCGAACTTTCTCAACCAGAACTACTCCGGCCACAGCTTCGAGGAGATCCGCGGCCGGCTGCACCAGGAGCTGCACGAGCTGCGCCAGGACATGATCGCGCTCATGAGCGCCGCGCTCGAGGCGAGCGACCGCGCCGTCTCCGAGAGCGGCCCGCAGTACGTCATCTCCGGCGAGAGGAAGCTGCTCGCGGTGCAGGACCTCTCGGCGGACATGACCCGGCTGCGCCAGCTGTTCGAGCTGTTCGAGCAGAAAACCTCGCTGCTGCAGATCCTCGATTCGTCGCTGCGCGGCGAAGGCGTGCAGATCTTCATCGGCGGCGAGTCCGGGTTCTCGGCGCCCGACGAGGTGAGCGTGGTGACCGCGCCCTACAAGGTCGGCGGCGAGGTGGTCGGCACCGTCGGCGTGATCGGGCCGACGCGCATGGCCTACGACCGCGTGGTGCCGATCGTCGACATCACCGCGAAGCTGCTCTCCAGCGCGCTGTCGCAAACCTGAACGGCATCCTCCTCGTCAATCTCGGCACGCCCGAGGCGCCCACGCCCGCGGCAGTGCGGCGCTACCTGGCCGAGTTCCTCTCCGACCCGCGCGTCGTCGCGCTGCCGCGCTGGATCTGGCTGCCCGTCCTGCACGGCCTCGTCCTGAGAACCAGGCCCGCGAAATCCGCCAGGAAATACGCCGCGATCTGGACGGCGGAGGGCTCGCCCCTGGCGGTGCACACCGAGAAGCAAAAGCAGCTTCTGCAGGAGAGGCTTCCGGACGCGAGGGTCGAGCACGCGATGCGCTACGGATCGCCATCGATCGAGTCTTCATTGAAGAGGCTTTCCGGGTGCGGCCGCGTCCTGGTGCTGCCTCTGTACCCCCAGTATTCGAGAAGCGCGACGGAGAGCGTGCGCGACTGCCTTCCCGCCGGCGTCGAGTTCGTGGAGAGCTTCCACGACCACCCCGCCTACATCGCGGCGCTCGCCGCGCTGGTGCGGCGCCACTGGGACGCGCACGGCAGGCCCGAGGTGCTGCTCATGAGCTTCCACGGTCTGCCGCGGCGCGAGATCGAGCGCGGCGACCCCTATTTCCGCCAGTGCCTGGAGACCGCCGACCTGCTGGCGCGCGCCCTGGACCTGCAGGACGAGCGGTTCCGCGTCGGCTTCCAGTCCCGCTTCGGCCCCGCGGCGTGGATCGAGCCCTACACCTCGAGCCTGCTGCTGCAGCTGGGCGCCGCCCGCACGCGGCGCGTGGACGTCGTCTGCCCGGGCTTCGTTGCCGATTGCCTCGAGACGCTGGAGGAGATCGGCATCGAAGGCCGCCGGACCTTTGCCGCCGCGGGCGGCGGCGAGTTCAATGTCCTGCCCTGCCTGAACGAATCGCCGCAATGGATCGAAGCGCTGGCAGGAATCGCGGCGGACCCGCATCTGCCTGTTCGGAAAGGGAAATAATCTTCGTCCGCGCCCTTGAAACCGGTCCCGGCGCCCCAACTTCTAAACGTTGCATGTCCGAAACCAATCCCCAAGCCCAATCCGACCAGCCCGACCCGGCGCGGGACGCGGCCAGCCAGGCCGCGCCGGCCGAAGACAAGACTCCCGAACAGCTGCTCGCCGCGGCCGAGGCGCGGCTTGCCGAGCAGCGCGACGCGTGGCTGCGCGCCGTGGCGGACGCCGAGAACGCGCGCAAGCGCGCGCGCGCCGATGTCGCCGCCGCGCACAAGTTCGCCGTCGAGCGCTTCGCCGCGAGCCTGCTGCCCGTCATCGACAGCCTCGAGGCGGCGCTCGCGGCGAAGGACGTGAGCGCGATCGAGCTCACGCATCGCCAGCTGGTGGCGGCGCTCGAGAAGGCGAGCGTCGCGGCGATCAGCCCGGCGAGCGGCGAGCGCTTCGATCCCCACGTGCACCAGGCGATGGCGGCCGTCGAGTCGGCGGCCGAGCCGAACACCGTGGTCGAGGTCGTGCAGAAGGGCTACAGCCTGCACGAGCGGGTGCTGCGCCCGGCGCTCGTCACGGTCGCCAAGGCAGTTGAAAACGGGCCTGAAAACCCCAACTCTGACAGCAACTTGAATTCGAACTGAAGGAAGCAGCCATGTCCAAGATCATCGGCATCGACCTCGGCACCACGAACTCCTGCGTCGCGATCATGGAGGGCGGCAAGCCCAAGGTGATCGAGAACTCGGAAGGCTCGCGCACCACCCCCTCGATCGTCGCCTACACCGACGACGGCGACATCCTGGTCGGCGCGCCGGCCAAGCGCCAGGCGGTCACCAACGCGAAGAGCACCGTGTTCGCGGTGAAGCGCCTCATCGGGCGCAAGTTCGAGGAACGCGAGGTGCAGAAGGACATCGGCCTCATGCCCTACAAGATCGTCAAGGCCGACAACGGCGATGCCTGGGTCGAGGTGCGCGGCAAGAAGCTCGCGGCGCAGCAGATCTCGGCCGACGTGCTGCGCAAGATGAAGAAGACCGCCGAGGACTACCTCGGCGAGGAGGTCACCGAGGCCGTGATCACGGTGCCCGCCTACTTCAACGACTCGCAGCGCCAGGCGACCAAGGACGCGGGGCGCATCGCCGGCCTGGAGGTGAAGCGCATCATCAACGAGCCGACCGCGGCGGCGCTCGCCTTCGGCCTGGACAAGAAGGAAGGCAAGGACCGCAAGATCGCGGTCTACGACCTGGGCGGCGGCACTTTCGACATCTCGATCATCGACATCGCCGCGGTCGAAGGCGAGCACCAGTTCGAGGTGCTCTCGACCAACGGCGACACCTTCCTCGGCGGCGAGGACTTCGACCAGCGCCTCATCGACTACATCGTCGAGGAGTTCAGGAAGCAGAGCGGCGTCGACCTCTCCAAGGACCCGATCGCGCTGCAGCGCGTCAAGTCGGCGGCCGAGCGCGCCAAGATCGAGCTCTCCTCGGGCCAGCAGACCGAGGTGAACGAGCCCTACATCGCGATGTCGGGCGGCGCACCGCAGCACCTGACGATGAAGATCACGCGCGCGAAATTCGAGTCGCTGGTCGATGACCTGATCGAGAAGACCATCGAGCCCTGCCGCATCGCGATGAAGGACGCGGGCGTGAAGAACTCCGACATCCAGGACGTGATCCTGGTGGGCGGCATGACGCGCATGCCCAAGGTCGTCGACAAGGTGCGCGAGTTCTTCGGCAAGGAGCCGAGGAAGGACGTCAACCCCGACGAGGCGGTGGCGGTGGGCGCGGCGATCCAGGCCGGCGTGCTGCGCGGCGAGGTGAAGGACGTGCTGCTGCTCGACGTGACGCCGCTGTCGCTCGGCATCGAGACGCTGGGTGGCGTGATGACCAAGCTCATCCAGAAGAACACCACCATCCCGACCAAGGCGCAGCAGGTGTTTTCCACCGCCGAGGACAACCAGACCGCGGTGACGATCCACGTGCTGCAGGGCGAGCGCGACATGGCGGGCGGCAACAAGTCGCTGGGGCAATTCAACCTCGCCGACATCCCGCCGGCGCCGCGCGGCATGCCGCAGATCGAGGTCACGTTCGACATCGACGCCAACGGCATCCTGCACGTCACCGCCAAGGACAAGGCGACCTCCAAGGAGGCGAAGATCAAGATCCAGGCGGGCTCCGGCCTCACCGAGGAGGAGATCAAGCGCATGGTGAAGGACGCCGAGGCGCACGCCGAGGAGGACCGCAAGGCGCTCGAGCTCGTCAACGCGCGCAACCAGTGCGAGGCGCTGGTGCACTCGATCCGCAAGTCGCTGAAGGACTACGGCGACAAGCTGGAAGCGGGCGAGAAAGACAAGATCGAGGCGGCGCTGAAGGACGCCGAGGGCGTGCTGAAATCCGAGGACAAGGCGCAGATCGACGCCAAGGCGCAGGCGCTCGCGCAGGCCGCGCAGAAGCTCGGCGAGAAGGTCTACGCCGAGGCACAGGCGAAGCAGGCCGCCTCGCAGGCGCCCGGCGGCGAAGCCAAGGCGGGCGAGGCGAAGAAGGACGACGGCAACGTCGTGGACGCCGAGTACACCGAGGTCAAGGACAAGAAGACCGGCTAAGCCGGGAGAGGGTTTCGCGTGGCGAAGCGCGATTACTACGAAGTGCTCGGCGTGAACCGGGACGCCTCCGAGGAGGACGTCAAGAAGGCGTACCGCAAGCTCGCCATGAAGTGGCACCCGGACCGCAACCCGGACAACCCGAAGGCGGAGGAGCACTTCAAGGAGGCGAAGGAGGCCTACGAGGTGCTGACCGACGCGCACAAGCGTCAGGCCTACGACCAGTTCGGGCACGCCGGCGTCGACCCGGGCGCCGCGGCGGGCGCCGGCGCGGGCTTCGGCGCCGCCGGCTTCGGCGACATCTTCAGCGACATCTTCGGCGAGATCTTCGGCGGCGCGCGCGGCGGCCGCTCGAACGTGTTTCGCGGCGCGGACCTGCGCTACAACCTCGAGATCGCGCTCGAACAGGCGGCGCACGGCTTCGAGACCAAGATCCGCATCCCTACGCTCGCCGAGTGCGACACCTGCCGCGGCACGGGCGCCAAGCCCGGCACCCAGCCGCAGACCTGCACCACCTGCCGCGGCGCAGGCCAGGTGCGCGTCTCGCAGGGCCCCTTCTCCATCGCGCAGACCTGCCCGCGCTGCCACGGCAGCGGCAGGATGATCGCGCACCCCTGCGCGAGTTGCGGCGGCGCGGGGCGCGTCAAGCACCAGAAGACCCTGCAGGTGAAGATCCCTGCGGGCGTGGACGAGGGCGACCGCGTGCGTCTGTCAGGCGAAGGCGAATCGGGCGTGAATGGCGGCCCCCCGGGCGACCTCTACGTCCAGGTGCACTTGAAGCCCCACCCTGTCTTCCAGCGCGACCACGACGACCTGCATTGCGAGATGCCGGTGTCCTTCGCCGCCGCCGCGCTCGGCGGCGACATCGAGATCCCCACGCTCGACGGCAGCGCGCGCATCAAGGTCCCCGCCGAGACCCAGAGCGGCAAGACCTTTCGCCTGCGCGGCAAGGGCATCAAGGGCGTGCGCAGCCACGTGCCCGGCGACCTCTTCTGCCACGTCGTGGTCGAGACGCCGGTCAACCTGACGCCGCGCCAGCGCGAGATCCTGCAGGAGTTCGAGGCGATCAGCCAGCGCGACAGCGCGCGCCACAACCCGCGCGCCAAGGGCTGGCTGGATAAAGTGAAGGAATTCTTCGAAGGCTAGCGAGCGCTAGCGGATCACCGTATAGCGGAGCAGATCCTTCTGCTCGGGGAGGACGGGATGGCCGAAGGAGATCGTCCCGGCGCCCGTGAGCACGAAGGTGTCGTGCCGCACCAGGTGCTCGGCGCCCGAAGCGTCGGTGACATAGGTGCCGTTGGTGCTCTGGTCCGTGAGCGAGAAGCGCCCGCTGCGGTAGTCGATGCGGGCGTGCAGCCGCGAGATGAGGTCGCCTTGCACGACGATGTCGTTCTGCTCGGCGCGGCCCGCGGTCGCCGACGGGTGCTCGGCGGAAACTTCCGTGATCTGCCCGCCGAGCGTGAGCAGCAGGTGCCCCGCGTCCGCCGCGTGCTCCTTGTCCCAGACACGCCCCGCGACGCGCGTGGTTTCGGCTTCCTGCCAGACCAGGTCGTACACGTCGATCACCTCGTCCTTGCCCTTCACCGTCGTGCGGTCGACCTGCCGCAGGGCGTCGGCCCATCTGGGCGAGAGCAGCGCGCGCGTCCCGCCGGTGGTGAGGATCTGGTCGCGCTTGGCCAGGCTCACCATGCGCGAGGCGAGGTTCACCGCGTCCCCATAGACGTCGCCGCTCTCCTCCACCACCGGCCCGAAATGAAAACCGACGTGGATCGCGACGCTGAAGCCGCGCTCGGCGAGCGCCGCCGCGGCGACGCGCTCCTGCATGTCGAGCGCCGCCGCCGCGGCCGCGTCCGCGGTCGGGAAGCGGCACATCACCTCGTCGCCGATCGTCTTGACCAGCGCGCCCTCGTGCTCCCGCGTCGCCTCGGTCATCAGTTGCACGCAGCGCCCGATGAGCTTGCGCGCCGCGACGTCGCCCAGCGCCTCGTAGATCTTGGTGCTTCCGCAGACGTCGGCAAACAGGATCGCGGCCGAGGTCTGCGGGCGCGCGGGCGTCGCGCCTGCCGTGTGGGGAACCGTGGCCTCCGTGCTCTCGATCTGCGTCGCCATCTCGAGCGAATACTCGCCGCAATCGCGGCGCCGCGGCTTGTGCCAGATCAAAATCCGGCTAGGCGCCGGTAAAGCGCGGCGGGCGCTTCTCGACGAACGCGGTCACGCCCTCGACGAGGTCGTTCGACGCCATGCAGTCCGCCACCGCGACGCCTTCGGCCTGAAGCTGGGCTTCGAGCGAGCTGCCGATCGAGCTCTCGAGGAGCCGCTTCATGTGCGCGTAGGCGCGCGCCGGGCCGGCGGCGAGGCGCTGCGCCAGCTTCGAGGTTTCTTCGGGGAGGGAGGCGACGGGAACAACCTTGTTCACCAGGCCGAGCCTCAAAGCCTCCTGCGCGCCGAAGCGCTCGCCCAGCAGCGCAAGCTCCATCGCCTTCCTGCGCCCGACGATGCGCGGCAGCGTGTAGGTCGAGGAGCCGTCGGGCGACAGGCCGATGTGGCAGTAGGCGAGCGTGAAGAACGCGTCCTCGGCGGCGATCGCGAGGTCGGCGAGCATCATGAGGCTCATGCCGAAGCCCGCCACCGCGCCGCGGATCGAGGCGACGATCGGCTGCGGCGCGCGGCGCATCTTGTAGGCGAGAAGGTGCAGCTGGTGCACGCTCCTCTCGGTGTCGGCGCGCCGCTCGGCCGCCGGCTTGCTGCGGTTGCCGTAGAACTTCTTCACGTCGCCGCCCGCCATGAAGTGCTCCCCCTGCCCGCGGATCACGTAGCAGCGCACCGCGGCGTCGTGCTCGCCCTCGGTGAACATCTGGTCCAGCGCGCGCACCATCTCGTCGGAGAGCGCGTTGCGGCTCTCCGGCCGGTTCAGCGTGGCGGTGACGACCTTGCCCGATTTCTCGATGATCACGTCGCTCATGTCTGCCTCCCCTTTTGCTACTTGCGCCGCCAGGTCGTGCCCGAGGGACCGTCCTCCAGAACGATGCCAACCGCAGCGAGCTCATCGCGAACTTGATCGGCCCTTGCAAAATCGCGCGCCTTTCTCGCTGCCAATCGGACTGCGATCCGCTCCTCTATTTTCTCCTTCGTATACACGATGCCCGTCCCCGCCTGCAGAAATTCCTCCGGATTGCGCTGCAAGTGGCCGAGAACCCCCCCGAGCGCTCGCAACGTCGCTGCCGCTCTCGACTCTCCGTGAAACACCTCGTTCGCGAGCTCATGCAGGATCGCGACGGCTTCGGGCGTGTTGAAGTCGTCGTCCATCGCCTCCCGGAAGCGCTTCGCATGCGGCTCGTCCCAGTTGAGGGCGGTCGAGCCGGTTTCCTTGCCCCGGAGCGCGGTGTAGAGCCGCGTCAGCGCCGCCTTGGCATCGTCCATGTTGGCGTCGGAGAAGTTGAGCGGGCTGCGGTAGTGCGAGCGCACGAGGAAGAAGCGCACCACCTCGGCGTCGTAGTTCTTCAGGATCTCGCGGATGGTGAAGAAGTTGCCGAGCGACTTGGACATCTTCTCGTCGGCCACGCGCACGAAGCCGTTGTGCAGCCAGTAGTTGACGAACGGCTTGCCGTTGGCGCCCTCGGACTGCGCGATCTCGTTCTCGTGGTGCGGGAACTGCAGGTCCTGGCCGCCGCCGTGGATGTCGAAGGTCTCCCCGAGCAGCGCTCCCCCCATCGCGGAGCACTCGATGTGCCAGCCCGGGCGCCCCTCGCCCCACGGCGAGGGCCAGGCCGGCTCCCCCGGCTTGGAGTGCTTCCAGAGCACGAAGTCGAGCGGATCGTGCTTCCCCGATGCCGGCTCTACGCGCTCGCCGGCGCGCAGGTCGTCGAGCGACTTGCCCGAGAGCCTGCCGTAGGCCGGGAAGCGGCGCACCGCGAAATTGACGTCGCCGTCGGCGGCCCGGTAGGCGAGCGCCTTCTCCTCGAGCGTGCGGATCATGTCGAGCATCTGCGGCACGTAGCGCGTGGCGCGCGGCTCGTGGTCGGGCTTCTCGACCCCGAGCGCCCCTACGTCCTCGTCCATGGCGGCGATGAAGCGCTCGGTCAGCGCCTCGATCGGCTCGCCGCTCTCGGCGGCGCGCTTGATGATCTTGTCGTCGATGTCCGTGATGTTGCGCACATAGGTGACCCGGTAGCCGCTCGCGCGCAGCCAGCGCCGCACCACGTCGAAGGCCACCATCATGCGGGCATGGCCCAGGTGGCAGTAGTCGTAGACAGTCATGCCGCAGACGTACATGCGCACCTCGCCGGGGCGGATCGGAACGAAATCCTGCTTGTCCCTCGCGAGCGAGTTGTAGATGCGAAGCATCGTGGAAGCCCTGCCGTGCGCCGCCCCAAGTTGTGATCGCGCAGGGCTTAGTCTAGAATGCGCAACGTTACGTAGGGCCTTGAAAAGTATAACACAATGACGCATTTCTCCGTCCTGCGCGCAGCGTCGGTGACGCTGTTTGCGGCGCTCGCTCTCGCGCCCGTGCCGGCGCTCGCGGACGAGGTGCAGGAGGCGAGCAAGCTGCTCAAGGCGGGACAGCACCAGGCGGCGCTCGAGCGCGTCAACAAGGCGCTCGCGGCCAAGCCGAAGGATCCGCAGGCGCGGTTTCTCAAGGGCCTGATCTACGCCGAGCAGGGCAGCCCGAGGGAAGCGAGCGAGATCTTCCTCAAGCTCACCCAGGACTATCCCGACCTGCCCGAGCCGTACAACAACCTCGCGGTACTCTACGCGGCGCAGGGCCAGTACGACAAGGCGCGCGCCGCGCTCGAGCAGTCGATCCGCACGCACCCGAGCTACGCCACCGCGTACGAGAATCTGGGGGACGTCTACGCCAAGCTCGCGAGCCAGGCCTACGACAAGGCGCTGCAGATCGACTCGGGCAACGCCGCCGCGAAGAACAAGCTCGCGCTGGTGCGCGACCTGGTCGGCGGCGCGCCCGCCGCGCCCGTGCAGGTCGCTGCGGCACAGAAGGAGAAACCGCCGGCGAAGCCGCCCGCCGAGCCGGCGAAGCCGCCCGTCGCCGCGGTGACACCCGCCCCCGAGCCGAAGCCCGCGGCGGAGAAGCCCGCCGCCAGGAAGCCCGCCGACGCCGAGCTGCTCGAGGCGGTGAACGCCTGGGCCAAGGCCTGGTCCTCGAAGAACGTGGACGCCTACCTCGCCGCGTACGCCAAGGATTTCAGGACGCCGAAAGGCGAGTCGCGCGAGGACTGGGCGAAGGGCCGCCGCCAGCGCATCATCGCGCCGAAGAGCATCGCGGTCTCGATCGAATCCCCGAAGGTGACGATTGCCGCGGACGGCAGCGCCAGCGTCACGTTCCGCCAGGGCTACCGCTCCGACATCGTCAAGTCCACCAGCACCAAGACGCTGGTCATGGTGAAGTCCGACGGCCGCTGGCTGATCCAGCAGGAGAAGGTGAATTGAGAGCCTTCTTCCGGCTGCTCGCCGCAGTTTCTCCCGCATTTCTCTACGAAGGAGCCGAATGAAGCCGCTCGATCTGTGGAAGCCCCTGGTGGTGCTGTCGGTCGCCGCCGCCGCGCCGGGCGCCGCCGCCGCCGACCCACAGGTGGACCTGAAGACCAGCGCCGGCACCATCCGCCTGGAGCTCTATCCCACCAAGGCGCCGAAGACGGTCGAGAATTTCCTGCGGTACGCGAAGGACGGGCACTTCAACGGCACGATCTTCCACCGCGTCATCGACAACTTCATGATCCAGGGCGGCGGCTACGACAGGAGCTACCAGCAGAAGCCGACGCGGCCGCCGATCCAGAACGAGGCGAAGAACGGCCTGAAGAACGACCTCGGCACCATTGCGATGGCGCGCACCAGCGCGCCGCACTCGGCGAGCGCGCAGTTCTTCATCAACGGCAAGAACAACGACTTCCTCAACGCCGACCGCGCGCAGGACGGCTGGGGCTACGCGGTGTTCGGCAAGGTGGTCTCGGGCATGGATGTGGTGATGAAGATCCTGAAGTCGCCCACCGGGTCGGGCGGGCCCTTCCCGACCGACGTGCCGCGCGAGATGGTGGTGATCGAGTCGGTCACCCTGGTGCCCGCCAAGTGATGTGAGCCGGGCGCTCTTCATCTCCGACCTGCACCTCTCGAGCGAGCGCCCGGAAACCAGCCAGCAGTTCTTCCGCTTCCTCGGCGACGAGGCGCGCCGCGCCGGCGCGCTCTACATCCTCGGCGACCTGTTCGAGTACTGGGCGGGCGACGACGAGCTCACCGACCCCGCGGGCGATCCGCTGGCGCGGGAAGTGGTTTCCGGATTGAGGAAGCTTTCCGGGTACGGGGTGCGCGTTTCGCTGATGCACGGCAACCGTGACTTTCTATTGGCTTCCGGGTTTTGCAGTGCTACCGCCGCCGCCCTCCTCCCGGACCCCAGTGTCGTAAAGCTAGGCAAGAATCAAACCCTCCTCATGCACGGCGACACGCTGTGCACCGACGATCACGACTACCAGAACTGGCGCCGCACCGCGCGCTCGGCCGAATGGCAGCGCGATTTCCTTTCAAAGAGTCTTCCTGAAAGACACAAGACCATTCTGGGATTGCGAGACAAGAGCAAAGAAGTCATCGCGGCCAAGCCGGCCGAGATCATGGATGTGAACGCGGACGCGGTTAAGGAAGCTTTCCGCCGCCACCGCGTGCGCCGCATGATCCATGGCCACACCCACCGCCCGGCGCGCCACGAGCTCGAGGTCGACGGCCAGGTCTGCGAGCGCTGGGTGCTCCCCGACTGGTACGGCCGCGGCGGCTTCCTCGCCCTGGACGACGTAGGGCCGCGGCTGGTCTCGTTCTGACTTCCCGGATTTATAATCCGCGCTCGATCATGGGCAGGAAGCGCAGACGCGTGGTGGCGAAGACCGTTGCAGCGAGCACTCGGCGCTGGGACCGCTCCGCCGTGCTCGACGAGGCCGAAGCATTCCGCAAGCGGGTCAGGATCAAGGGCCGAATCGACATCTACAAGCTCATCGAGGAAGGCCGCCTTTGAACCTGCGGGACCTCGAATTCCTCGCCGCTGCCTGCAGGACCGGGAGCTTCATCGAGGCGGGCAAAGTGCTCGGCACGGTGCAGTCGAACGTATCGCTCCGGATCCGGAACCTCGAACGTTCGCTCGGCGTGCGCCTGTTCGAGCGCCATCGCTGGGGAGTGGTCCCGACCGCGAAAGGGCGCGTGCTCTACCGGTACGCGAAGCGCCTGGCCGCTGTGGTCGCCCGGATCGAGAGAGAGATCGGCGCGCGGCGAGGCAAGCGCCGCTAGCGCTCCCGCGCCGCCTCGTGCCAGGCCTTCTGCACGGGCGAGAGCAGGTACTCCAGGATCGAGCGCGTGCCGAGGTGGATCTCGCCCGCCACCTGCATGCCCGAGGACACGCGGTAGCTCTCCTTGTCCACCGCGAGCGTCTGGCTCTTCAGGTCCACCAGCGCCCGGTAGGCGAGCGGCCCCATCGGCCGGTCGCGCCCGGAGAGCGCATCCGAGCGCGTGTTGGGCGAGGGCGCCTCGGTCGCGTCCGCGCTCACCTGCCTGACCTTCCCTTCGATCATGCCGTACTTCTGGAACTGGAACGCTACGAGCTTCAGCTTCACCTCCTGCCCAGGGCGGATGAACCCCACGTCCTGGTTCGAGACCCAGACCTCCGCCAGCATCTCGTCGTTCTCCGGCACGAGCGTCATGAGGATGGTGCCCGGCGCGGCGACCGTGCCCACCGTGTGCGTGGCGAGGTCCTTCACCACCCCGGGCTGCGGTGCACGCAGCTCCAAGAGGCCGAAGCGGTGCTCCTGCTTGGCGAGCTCCTGGCGCGCCTTCTCCGCCTGCGCGGCGGCTTCCACCCGCTCGGTCTGCAACTGCCTGCGGTAGTCGGCGCCGATCTGCGCGATCCTGCGCTCGGACTGGTCGATGAGCGCCCGATTGGCGAGGATGGTCGATTCCTGCGTGCGCAGGTCCTGCTCTTTTTCGATCCGCTCGCGCTGCTTGTCGGTGTAGAGGATGCGGCCCGCGAAGCCGTCCTTGGTCAGCTTCTCGAACGCCTTCTCCTGCTCGATGTAGTGCGGCAGAATCTTCTCGAGCTTCGCCTTCGTCGCCAGCGCCGCCGCGAGGTCGTGCTGCGCCTTGGCAAGCACGCTCCTCTCCTGCGCGAGCGCGTTCTCGTAGGCCAGCACGTTGGCGCGGTATTGAGCCTGGACCTCTTTGAAGAGGCTTTCGGGTTCTTTGGGTTCCTTCACGAATGACTTTCCGGACAGTTGGGCGTCGATCCGCCTGAGCGCGATCGCCTTGTTGTGAACCTCGGTCTGGATCGCTCTTACGTCGGCCTCCGTCAGCACCGGGTCCATGCGGATGAGGACCTGGCCCTCCCGCACCGCCTCGCCCTCCTTCACCAGGATCTCCTTCACGATCCCCTGCTCGGCCGGCTGCACGATCTTGAGATAGCTCGAAGGCACGAGCTTGCCGTCGGCCACCGCGACGATGTCGAGCCGCCCGAACACGGCCCACAGCAACACCGCCGCGAGCAGCGCGACCAGCAGCCGCAGCATCCAGCCCGCGAGCGGCGGCGGGGGCTTTTCCTGGATGCGCAGCAGCGGCGGCGCGAACTCGATCGGCTCGGCCATCAGCTGAGTTTCACCAAGCCTTCCTGCAGCCCGCTGAAGGGGTGCAGGCTCTGCGCATCCGAGCCGAAACCCGGCGCGCCGATCACTTCCTGCGCCGCAGCGAGGCTGATGCCCGAAAGCGTTCGCCTCAGCCCGTACTGGTAGGCGAGGTCGCCGCCGATCGCGGCGAAGTCGTTGCCCCAGAAGTGGAACTGCGCGAGCGCCGCCGAGAGCGCCCAG
>JBFLYF010000439.1:0-2144 GCA_040756795.1 Pseudomonadota bacterium | reverse complement strand
GAGGGCTTCTCGTTCACCTTCAAGAACCGCGGCATCCCGATGCCGTACGAGCCGCTCGCCGTATGGATGATCGACCAGTGGCGCAAGGTCGGCTTGAACGTCAGGCAGGAGGTGATCGAGGGCGCCGCGTACTTCGGCGTCATCCGCAAGGGCGACTTCGAGGTGGCGATGGACTTCCAGTGCGGCTACATCGTCGAGCCCGACCTCGACATGTACAAGTTCCTGTCGGTGGACCGCAACCCGGCGAACTACGGGCGCTACAAGGACCCGGTGCTCGACAAGCTCTACGACGAGCAGAGCCGCGAGACCAACCCGGAGAAGCGCAAGCAGATCATCCGCCAGTTCGAGAAGCGGCTGCTCGACGAGGAGGCGCACTACCTGATGACGCTGCAGTGGCACCGCATCGTCCCGCACTCCTCCAAGGTGAAGGGCTGGACGATCACGCCGAGCCACTACCTCAACAACACGCTGGACACGGTTTGGCTGAGCGAATGAGCGCGGGCGGGGGCGCGTAGAGGAGCGCGCCCTCCTCCTTTCGCATGGCGTTCTACATCCTCAAGCGGCTGCTCGCCATGATCCCGACCCTGCTCGGGGTCGCGGTGCTGATCTTCGTGCTGCTGCGCATCGTCCCGGGCGACGTGGTCGAGGCGCGCTACCTCACCCAGGGCAGCCAGTTCCAGTCGCAGGAGCTGATGAACCAGGAGCGCGCCAAGCTCGGCCTGGACAAGCCGCTCTGGCAGCAGTTCACCACCTGGATGGGGGGGATCGTGCGCTTCGATTTCGGCCTGTCGATGTGGACCGGCTCGCCGATCAGCGAGGAGATCAAGCTGCGCTTCGCGCTCTCGCTGCAGCTCGCGATCATGGCAAGCCTGATCGCGCAGTGCCTCGCCATTCCGCTCGGCATCCTCGCGGCGGTCAAGCAGGACACGTGGGTGGACTACGCGGTGCGCGTGTTCTCGATCGCGGGGCTGGCGACGCCCTCTTTCTGGCTCGGCATCCTGATGATCCTGACGATGCTGATCGCCTTCAAGTGGGTGCCGCCGATGGTGTTCACGCCGCTCTGGGTGAATCCCTGGGAGAACCTCGCCCAGCTGATCTGGCCGGCGCTCGCGGTCGGCTACCGGTACTCCGCGGTCGGCACGCGCATGATGCGCTCGGCGATGCTGGAGGTGCTGCGCGAGGACTACATCCGCACCGCGCGCGCCAAGGGCCTGTGGCTGAAGCTGATCCTGGCGCGCCACGCGCTGCGCAACGCGATCCTTCCGGTGCTGACCGTGATGAGCCTGGAGTTCGCCTTCCTGCTGGGAGGCCTCGTGGTCACCGAGCAGGTGTTCAACCTGAACGGCCTGGGGATGCTGTTCGTGGAGGCGATCTCGCGGCGCGACTACACGCTGACGCAGGCCCTCGTCATGCTGGTGGCGACGTTCTTCCTGATCGTGAACTTCTTCGTCGACATCGCCTACGCGTGGATCGACCCGCGCATCCGCTACCGCTGACCCTGGCGCCATGGCCGCCACTCCGCAGACCGTAGAAGCGCTCACCCGCCCCGAGCGGCGCACCTGGTGGACCGCGATCGCGGAGTTCTGCCGCGAGCGGCCGCTCGGCGCGATCGGCGCCGGGATCATCCTGGTGATGGTGGTGCTCGCCGCCACCGCCGGGTTCATCGCGCCCTACAACCCGCTCGCGAACGACTACGCGGCGATGCTCTCCGCGCCGAACAGCGCGCACTGGCTCGGCACCGACGCGCACGGCCGCGACGTGCTCTCGCGCGTCATCTACGGCTCGCGCACCGCGCTCATGGTCGGGCTGGGGGCCTCGCTCCTCGGCGCGACGCTCGGGTCGCTGATCGGCGTGGCCAGCGCCTATTTCGGCGGCCGCACCGACCTGATCGTGCAGCGCATCATGGACGTGTTCTTCGCCTTCCCGGTGATCATCCTCGCGCTCGCGGTGGTGGCGGTGCTCGGCACCGGCGCCGGCAACGTCATCCTCGCCATCGCCACGCCGATGGTTCCACGCTGCGCGCGCGTGGTCCGATCCAGCGCCCTGTCTGTGCGCGAGATGCCCTACGTGGACGCGGCGCGCGCCTCGGGCTACGGCCACCGGCGCATCATCCTGCGCCACATGCTGCCGAACGTCATGGCGCC
>JBFLYF010000438.1:0-2155 GCA_040756795.1 Pseudomonadota bacterium | reverse complement strand
TCCAGACTGGGCAGGGGGAAAGCGCTCGAATGCCGTGTGAGCGTGAGCGATCAGCGCCCGACGCCCGCCGCCCACAGCGCCGCGTTCAGCGGCACCGCAGCGAACAGGAACGAATCGTAGATGTCGAGCAGGCCGCCGTGCAGCGGGTGCACGCGCGCGAAGTCCTTGGCGCCGGCGGCGCGCTTCAGCGCCGAGGCGAACAGGTCGCCCGCGAACCCGGCGGCGGCGAGCAGCGCGGCCAGCGCCCCCGCGAGCGGCCATTCGAGCCCGAGCATGGCGCGCGCGACCAGCAGAGCGGTCGCGCCGCCGGCGGCGAGGCCGGCGAGCGCGCCTTCGAGCGTCTTGCGCGGGCTGAGCCTGCGCAGGATCGGCGTGCGCCCGAACAGCCGCCCGGCGAGCCAGGCGAAGGCGTCCTGCGCCTCGACCGCGGCGAACAGCAGGAAGATCCACGCGAATGCGTTCTCCCGGCCGGCGAGAGCGGCAACGTGCGCGCTGCAAAGCAGCGGGAACCCCAGCGCGATCGCGAACGGGGAAGCCGCGGCCGCTCTGCCGCGCAGCGCCGCGGCGGCGGGCCACGCAGCCGCCGCGAGCACGCCTGCGGTCGCAATCAGCAGCGGCGTCGTGCCCAGCAGGTAGCCGGCCAGCGCGGCGGCCGTCCCCGCCGCGAGGCACAGCACGAGCGCCGGCATCCCGAGGCGGCTGCGGTAGAGAAGAAACACCTCCCAGGACCAGCGGGCCGCCGCCGCCGCCAGCACGGCGACCAAGACGGCGGGATGGAGCGCGGCCGGGACGAGCACCGCGGCGACGATGAGAAGCTCGGACCGGTACAGCGCCCAGGGATCGGACTCGTCGGCCGCGCGCGGCGCACGCCGCGCGAACAGCGCGATCATCGTCGCGCCGAGCGCGAACAGGCTGGCGGTGACGAGCAGCGCGGCCGCGATCAAGCCTGCGGCGAGCGCGCCGCCCGGCGCGCCGCGCGGTCGAAGCTGCGATGCAGCAGCGGCGCGAGAACGCTATGCCAGGCCGCGAGCAGGCGCATGCGCGGTCCCGGCGCGATGACGAAGCGGCCGTGCTCGACGCCCTCGACGATGGCGCGCGCCACGGCCTGCGCCGACAGGACCCCGCCGCCGGAAGTGATCGCGCGCGTCTGCGCCGGCTTGAAGCGGTTTTCCTCCTCGAGCTGAGGCGTCTGCGTGTCGGGGGGATAGACGACCGACACCCGGATGCCGCAGGGCGCGAGCTCGCCCCGCAGCACCTCGGCGAGGCCGCGCACCGCGAACTTGGACGGCGCGTACGCCGAGTAGCCGAAGATCCCGATCAGCCCGGCGCCGGAGGAAACCAGCACGATGCTGCCGCCGCCCTTGCGTTTCATCGCCTCGAGGGCGGGCCGCACCGTGTTCAGGACGCCGAAATAGTTCACCGCCATCGCGCGCTCGAAGTCGGCATCCGGGATCTCGTCGAAATGCCCCGGCCGCGCCACTCCGGCACAGGCCAGCACGAGATCGGGGGCGCCGGACTGCGCGATCGCGGCGTGCACCGCGCCGGCGCAGTCCGCGCGCTCGGCGACGTCCACCGGGAAGACGCGCGCCACGTCGCCCGCCCCGGATGCCGCGCCGAGCCCGCGCGCCGCCGCCTCCAGGCGCGCGCGGTCGCGGGCGAGCAGCGAAACCCGCCAACCGCGCTGCGCGAGCAGGTGCGCCGTCGCCAATCCGATCCCGCTCGAGCCGCCGGTGATCAGCGCATGGCGCCGATCGCTCATGCCGGCAACGACGCGCGGCTTGTTTCCCGGACGGCCTCGGCGAGGCATTCGATCGCGACGCGGATCTGGTCCGGGCTGTGCTCCGAGGTGAGGAAGAAGCGCAGTTGCGCCTCGGTGCGCGCCACGGCCGGGAAGATCACCGGCTGCACGTGGACGCCCGCAGCAAGCAGGCGCAGCGAGATCTCCATGCAGCGGTGCTGGTCGCCGATGACGATCGGGACGATCGGCGAGGGGTCGCCCGGCGAGCCTCCCAGGCCGGCGCGGCTGGCCGCGCGGCGGAACTCGGCGGCGCGCGCCTGGAGGCGCTGGACGCGCTCGGGCTCGCGCCGCAGCACCCGCACCGCCGCCAGCGCGGCGGCCGCGTCCGCGGGAGAGATGCCGACGCTGAAAATGAAC
>JBFLYF010000437.1:0-2159 GCA_040756795.1 Pseudomonadota bacterium | reverse complement strand
ACCGCAGGCCACCGCAGGTGCCGTCCCGAAGCGACGGCGCGGCGGCAGGAGCGGCGCGGCAGAGCAAACGAAGAACGAACCCAATCCAAGGTTTTCGGACAGGAGACATCCCCTCGGCACCCCGCCGTCGTGGCTGCGCTCCCGTCTGCGTCCAGTGATCCCAGGCGGATGTTGATCCCGGTGTTCCCCGAGTTGCGCGAAGAAGGCGCCCCGAGGCGGATGCCCGGTCACGTGCATGCGGCACTGCGCCGGCCCATGAGGCCCGCGCGCACCCGTGGCGCCGCCCTTCCCACTGCCACGCACGCGCCAACGCTGCACTTGCCGCCGATCCGCTGATCGGCGCGTACCGCAGTCCAGGGCGATTCCTTCCGGTTCCCACGCGTTTTCTCGTGCATCGAAGCGTCGCCTTCCGCATCCGCGGGCGGTGACTGGTGGTGTGGCGTCGCCATGCAAGGCGGCGCCGGAGGAGTGCACATGAAACGCATGCTGATCAACGCGACGCAGCAGGAAGAGCGTCGCCTGGCGATCGTCGACGGCCAGAAGCTGCTCGACTTCGAGACCGAGATCGAAGGGCGCGAGCAGCGCAAGGGCAACATCTACAAGGCCGTCGTCACGCGCGTCGAGCCGTCGCTGGAGGCCTGCTTCGTCGACTACGGCGAAGACCGCCACGGCTTCCTGCCCTTCAAGGAAATCGCCAAGGAATACTTCAAGCCCGGCGCCAGCGTGCGCGACGCGAAGATCCAGGACGTCATCGCCAACGGCCAGGAACTGCTGGTGCAGGTCGAGAAGGAAGAGCGCGGCAACAAGGGCGCGGCGCTGACCACCTTCATTTCGCTGGCCGGCCGCTACCTGGTGCTGATGCCCAACAACCCGCGCGGCGGCGGCGTGAGCCGGCGCATCGAGGGCGAGGACCGCGAGGAGCTCAAGGAGAACCTCGAGTCGCTCGACTACCCCAAGGGCATGAGCCTGATCGCCCGCACCGCCGGCATCGGCCGCTCGGCCGCCGAGTTGCAGTGGGACCTGAACTACATGCTCAAGCTCTGGGACGCCATCGACGGCGCCGCCAAGGCCGGCAAGGGCGCCTTCCTGATCTACCAGGAGTCGAGCCTGGTGATCCGCGCGATCCGCGACTACTTCACCGCGGACATCGGCGAGATCCTGATCGACACCGACGACATCTACGAGCAGGCGCAGCAGTTCATGAACCACGTGATGCCGGAGACGGCTCACAAGGTCAAGCGCTACCGCGACGACGCGCCGCTGTTCAGCCGCTTCCAGATCGAGCACCAGATCGAGACGGCGTTCAGCCGCACCGTCAACCTGCCCTCGGGCGGGGCGATCGTGATCGACCACACCGAGGCGCTGGTCAGCGTCGACGTGAACTCGGCGCGTGCCACCCGCGGCAGCGACATCGAGGAGACCGCCACCCGCACCAACCTCGAGGCCGCCGACGAGATCGCCCGCCAGATGCGCCTGCGCGACCTGGGCGGCCTGATCGTCGTCGACTTCATCGACATGGAGGAGAGCAAGAACCGCCGCGAGGTCGAGACGCGCCTGCGCGACGCGCTGCGCCAGGACCGCGCCCGCGTGCAGTTCAGCTCGATCTCCAAGTTCGGCCTGCTCGAACTCAGCCGCCAGCGCCTGCGCCCGGCGCTGTCCGAAGGCAGCCACATCACCTGCCCGCGCTGCAACGGCACCGGCCACATCCGCGACACCGAGAGCTCGGCGCTGCAGATCCTGCGCATGGTGCAGGAGGAGGCGATGAAGGAGAACACCGCTGCCGTGCACGTGCAGGTGCCGGTGGAAGTGACGAGCTTCCTGCTCAACGAGAAGCGCACCGAGATCACCAAGATCGAGCTGAAGCAACGCGTCACCGTGCTGCTGGTGCCCAACAAGAACCTCGAGACGCCGAACTACCGCCTCGAGCGCCTGCGCCACGACGATCCTCGCCTGGAGAACCTGCAGGCGAGCTACACCATGATCGACGAAGTCGACGAGGAAGTCGGCATCACCCGCCGCGAGAAGGCCAAGGCCAAGCAGGAGCCGGTGATCAAGGGCATCCTGCCCGAGCAGCCGGCCCCGATGCCGGTCCCGGCACCGGTCAAGCCGGCCGCGGCGGAACCCGTGGTGGCGGCTCCGGCCGCTCCCGCGGCGCCGGT
>JBFLYF010000436.1:0-2183 GCA_040756795.1 Pseudomonadota bacterium | reverse complement strand
AAGAAGGCGTGCGTCGCGGCAAGCACCGCCGAGCCGTAGACGTCGTTCTGCACCTGGCGGTGCGCCTGGTTGCCGACGCGCACCGGGCCCATGCCGCGGTAGCCCGGCAGCGAGTCGAGCACGCGCTCCTCGAGCTCGGGGGTGCCGCTCACGCCGTACACGGGCTGCAGCGCGCCGTCGCCGCGCGCCGCGATGTTGATGATGTAGCCGAGGTAGCGCTCCATGGTGCGCGTCGCATTCAGCCGGTTGAGCGCGTTGACGACGAAGTAGGCGTCGCGCAGCCAGCAGAAGCGGTAGTCCCAGTTGCGGCCGCTGTCCGCGGACTCGGGAACCGAGGTGGTGAGCGCGGCGACGATCGCGCCGGTGTCGTCGTAGGCGGCGAGCTTCAGCGTGATCGCGGCGCGGATGATCGCCTCCTGCCACTCGAACGGGATCGAGAGGTCGCGCACCCAGTCCTGCCAGTAGTCGATGGTCTGCTCGAGGAAGCGCCGCGCCACCTCCGCCACCGAGCCCTGCAGCGTCTCGTCGGAGCCGAGCAGCAGCGCGAACGGCTCGCGCAGCACGAAGGTCGTCTCCTCCAGGATCGCGGTGAGCGAGCTGTTGGTGGTGAGCCGGAACACGAAATCGCTGCCGACGTAGCGCACGTGGTTCGAGCCCCAGGTGGTCTGCGGCCGCAGCCGCCCGTAATCGCTCGCCGGGCGCACGCGCAGCCGCACTTTCGGGCTGCCGGCGAGCGGGCGCACCGTGCGCACCAGCTGCATCGGGTTGAACAGCCGGCCGAACTGGCGGAAGCGCGGCGCGAAGTCGGTGATCTCGAGCGCGCCGCCGCTCGCGTCGTAGAGCCGGGTCTGCAGCACGGGCGTATTCGGCACGTAGGACTGCTCGGCGCGCGCCAGCCCGGCCATCTCGAGCGCGAGGAAGCCGAAATCGGAATCGCGGCGGCGCTCGCGCAGCAGCGAGCAGAACACCGCGTCGCCGTCGAAGCGCGGCAGGCAGGCCCAGACGATCTCGCCCGTTTCGCCGACCAGCGCCCCGACGCTGGAGTTGCCGATCGCGCCGAGCTCGAGCCCGCTCATCGCGCGGCCCCGGCCCGCAGGCGCGGGCATTGCTCGACGTACTGCCGCAGCCAGGCGCGCACCGCGGCGGCGTCGGCGAGGCGCCAGCGCGCGCGCGAGGCGCCGGGGCCGACCTTGACCGAGTGCCCGCCGAGGCGATTCACGACCTCGAAGCCCTGCTCGTCGGTGAGGTCGTCGCCGAGGAACACCGGCACGCGGCCGGCGAACGGCGGCTCGCCCATGAATTCGGCGATCGCGCTGCCCTTGTCCTTGCCGCTGGGCTTGACCTCGAGCACGAACTTGCCCGCCTGCAGCTCGAAGGCGTCGCCCAGCTGCGCCGCGATCGCGCGCATCGCGCGCTCGGCCAGGGCGCCGAGCTGCGGCGCGCCGCGGAAGTGCAGCGCAAGCGTCATGCCCTTGTTCTCGGCGACCAGCCCCGCGTGCCCGGCGGTGAGGCGCACCAGCTCGGCGGCCGCCTGGCCGAGGCGCTCGAGCGGCGGGGCGTGGCGGTGCAGCGTGCCGTCGGCCGCGCGCCGCTCGGTGCCGTGCTGGCCGGCCGCCGGGAAGGCGAGCGGCGCGAACAGGCGCTCAATGTCCTCGACGGCCCGGCCGCTGATCAGGGCCACGGCGCCGCCGGCCGCGGCGAGCAGGTCCCGCAACAGCTCGCGCAGGCCGGGATCCACCCGCACATCCTGCGGCTGCCCGACATGCTCGAGCAGCGTGCCGTCGACGTCGAGAAAGAACGCCCAGCCGGCTGCGATCGGCGGCATGCCGGCCCCGGCTAGGCGCGCCGCAGCCCCACGACCTGCGCGGGGGCGCGCTGCGCGGATGCCCGGCGCCGGCTGCGCATGCGCGCCGCATCGAGCAGCATGCGCCCGGCCCAGCGGTAGACGTTGAACTCCTGGACCAGGCCGCGCATGCGGCGCATGCGGTCGCGCTGCTCGTCGGGCGGCATGGCGAGCGCGACCTGCAGCGCCGCCGCGCACTGCTCGGTGTCGTACGGGTTCACGATCAGCGCATCCGCCAGCTCGCGCGCGGCGCCGGTGAACTGCGACAGGATCAGCACGCCGCGCTCGTCGTCGCGCGCGGCGACGAACTCCTTCGCCACCAGGTTCATGCCGTCGTGCA
>JBFLYF010000435.1:0-2187 GCA_040756795.1 Pseudomonadota bacterium | reverse complement strand
GACCAGCCACGTCGCGCGCCGCGTCGGCAGCGGCTTGCGCCGGCGCGGCGCCGGCAGCTCGGCGATGCGTCCTTCGCGCCGCGCCACGCAGCGCCGCGCGAGCGGGCAGCGCGCGCAGGCCGGGGCGACGCGCGTGCACACCGTCGCACCGAGGTCCATCAGCGCCTGGGTGTAGATTTCGATGCCCTTCCCGGGAAGCAGCCGCACGGCGAGCGGCCACAGGTCGCCCTGCCGGGCAAAACAGCGCGCGAGGACCCGCTTCGCGTTGCCGTCGAGGATCGCGACCCGCTCGCCGTAGGCGAACGCCGCGATCGCCCCCGCGGTCGACCGGCCGATACCGGGAAGTGTTTCGATTTGCTCTGCACTCCTCGGGAAAACCCCTTTCCGACGAAAGACGATTTCTTGTGATGCCCGATGGAGATTGCGGGCGCGCGCGTAGTAGCCCAGGCCGCTCCAGAGGCGCAGCACCTCCTCCTGCGGCGCGGAGGCGAGCGCCCGCACGTCGGGGAAGCGCGCCATGAAGCGCCGGTAATACGGGATCACCGCCTCGACCCGTGTCTGCTGCAGCATGACCTCGGCCACCCACAGGCGGTAGGCATCGCGCGTGCCCTGCCACGGCAGATCGTGACGTCCATGGCGACGCTGCCAGTCGATGAGCTGCCGGGCGAAGGACATGCGGTACCATTCTCTCAAAATGCTCGCTTTCGTCCTGCGCCGCCTCGTCCAGGCGGTGGTCGTCATGCTCGCGGTCGGCCTGATCGCGTTTTCGCTCTTCCGCTTCGTAGGCGACCCGGTGCTCTTCATGCTCGGCCAGGACGTGACGCCCGAGGACCGGGCGCGCATCACGCAGCAGCTCGGCCTCGACCGGCCGTTCTACGTCCAGTACGCGAGCTTCGTCGGCCGCGCGCTGCAGGGCGAGTTCGGCCTGTCGCTGCGCCAGGCGCAGCCGGTGTCGAAGCTCATCGCCGAGCGCCTGCCGGCAACGCTCGAGCTCTCGCTGGTCGCGGCGCTGCTCGCGCTCGCAGGCGGCATCTCCATGGGCGTGTACACCGCGCTGCGGCGCGATTCGTGGCTGTCGCAGTGCCTGCTCGCGCTGTCGCTCATCGGCGTGTCGCTGCCGACCTTCCTCATCGGCATCCTGCTGATCCTGGTGTTCGCGGTGCTGCTCGGCTGGCTGCCCTCCTTCGGCCGCGGCGAGACGGTGGCGCTGGGCTGGTGGACCACGGGGCTCCTTACAGCCTCGGGGCTGAAGTCGCTCATCCTGCCGGCGATCACGCTGGGGCTTTTCCAGACCACGCTGATCCAGCGCCTGGTGCGCTCCGAGATGCTCGAGGTGCTGCGCACCGACTACATCAAGTTCGCGCGCGCGCGCGGCCTCACCGACCGCGCGGTGCACTTCGGCCACGCGCTCCGCAACACGCTCGTGCCCGTGATCACGATCACCGGGCTGCAGCTCGGCGCGATCATCGCCTTCGCCATCATCACCGAGACCGTGTTCCAGTGGCCGGGGATGGGGCTGCTGTTCATCCAGGCGGTGGCTTTCGCCGACATCCCGGTGATGGCGGCGTACCTGTGCCTGATCGCGCTGTTCTTCGTGGTCATCAACCTGATCGTCGACCTGCTCTACTACGTGGTCGATCCGCGGCTGCGCATCGACCGGCAGCTCGCGGCGAGCTAGGAAGCCCATGAGCAAACTCGTCGAACATATCCGGACTTTCCACGCCGAGCTGCGCGAGATCCGCCGCGACATCCACGCTCACCCCGAGCTCGCCTTCGAGGAGACCCGCACCTCGCAGATCGTCGCCGACCGGCTCGCTTCCTGGGGCATCGAGGTGCACCGGGGCCTCGCGCGCACCGGCGTGGTGGGCGTGGTCAAGGGCCGCAAGGCCGCGAGCGGCCGCGCCGTCGGGCTGCGCGCCGACATGGATTGCCTGCCGATGCACGAAACCGGCGACGTGCCGTACAAGTCGCGGCACGCCGGGCGCATGCACGCCTGCGGGCACGACGGCCACACCACGATGCTGCTCGGCACGGCGCGCTATCTCGCGGAAACGCGCCGCTTCGACGGCACCGCCTACCTGATCTTCCAGCCCGCGGAAGAAGGCGGCGGCGGCGCCAAGGTGATGGTCGAAGAGGGCCTGTTCGAGCGCTTTCCCGCCGACGAGGTGTACGCCGTGCACAACTGGC
>JBFLYF010000434.1:0-2194 GCA_040756795.1 Pseudomonadota bacterium | reverse complement strand
CTTTCTCGGCGTGATCGGGCTCCGTCCCCGAATTCACTAGACGTATTCCTTGGATGCCGTATCGGCGTCTACAGGTTCACCGGTCAGGAATCCCTGCAGGTAGTCGCAGCCGCAGGCGGCGAGCGCGGCTTTCTGCGCCTCGGTCTCGACGCCCACCGCGACCACCTTGAGGCCGAGCGCGTGCGCGAGCCCGGCGATGCCCGCGACGATCGCCTTGCCGTCGCGGTGCGCCTCGGCCACGAGCGTGCGGTCGATCTTCAGCATCTGCACCGGCAGCTGGCGCAGCCCCACCAGGCTCGAGTAGGCGGCGCCGAAACCGTCGACCGTGAGCAGGACGCCGAGGCGGCGCAGCCTGCCGAGCACCGAGAGCGCGACCTCGGCGTTGTGCATCACCGTCGGCTCGGCGATCTCCAGCGCGAGCAGCTGCGGCGGCAGCCCGGATTCCTGCAGCACGCGCGCCACCGTCTCGACCAGCTTGGGGTCGTTGAACTGGCGCTGCGACAGGTTGACGCTCACCGGCAACCCGTGCTCTGTGCCGATGAAGTTCGCCCAGCGGCAGGCCTCGCCCATCAGCCATTCGCCCAGCCGCAGGATGAGGCCGGTGTCCTCGGCGAGCTGCAGGAACTCCGCCGGCGCGAGCACGCCGCGCGCCGGGTGCTGCCAGCGCAGCAGCGCCTCGTGCGCCACGGCGCGGCCGCTCGCCGCGTCGACCATCGGCTGGTAGTAGGCGCGCATCTCGCCTGCCTGCAGCGCGCGCCGCATGTCGCTCTCGAGCGCGAGGCGCCGGGAGGCCGCCTGGTTCATCTGCTCGGTGAAGAACTGGTAGTTGGCGCGCCCGGTTTCCTTGGCGTGGTACATCGCGGCGTCGGCATTGCGGATCAGCGTCTCGGCGTCGCGGCCGTCGTCCGGGTAAACGCTGATGCCGACCGAGGGCGTGATGCTGAGCTCGCGATCCTCGACCCTGAGCGGCTGCGCCACGGTCTCGAGGATCTTGGCGGCGACGTTGGCGGCGTCGGCCGCGCGCTTCACCTCGGGCAGCACCACGACGAACTCGTCGCCGCCCATGCGGCAGATGGTGTCGCCGATGCGCAGCTGCTTCACCAGCCGCTCGGCGACCTCCTTCAGCACCAGGTCGCCCGCGGCGTGGCCGAGCGTGTCGTTGATGTTCTTGAAGCGGTCCAGGTCCACGAACATCACCGCGCTCTGCTTGCGGTTGCGCTGGCTGAGCGCGAGCGCCTGCGTGAGGCGGTCCTCGAGCAGGCGCCGGTTCGGCAGCCCCGTCAGCGCGTCGTGGTCGGCGAGGTGCTGGGCGCGCGACTCGGCCTGGCGGCGGTCGGCGATCTCGGCCTGCAGGCGCTGGTTCGCCTCGCGCAGCTCCACGGTGCGCTCGGCGACCGCGCGCTCGAGCGCGTCGCGCGCCTGGTGCTCGGCGGTGATGTCGTCGTAGATCACGATCGTGCCCTCGCGCGGGTCGGCCGCGTTGATCGCGCGCGCCACGACCTTGCACCAGATCTCCGAGCCGTCCTTGCGGCGCAGCTGCCGCTCGGTGACGTAGGTGCCCCCGGCGGCGAGCTGCTGGTACATCTCCGCGCCGGCCACCTCGTACTCCTCCTTCGAGCGGAACAGGCCCTCGGCGGTCTTGCCGACGAGCTCGCCGGGCGCGTAGCCGAAGATCTCCTCCAGGCGCGGGTTGCAGCGCTGCAGGAGGCGCTGGCGCGCGAACGCGATGCCCACGGTGGCGTTGGCGAGGATCAGCTCCTGCTCGGCGAGCGCGCGCTGGATGCGCGCCTCGGCCTCGCGCTCCAGGCTCACGTCCTCGAAGCTCCAGATCCACTCCTGGTCGCCCTCGCCCGCGTCGATGCGCCGGCCGCGCGTGCGGCACAGGAACATCGAGCCGTCGCCGCGCTTGAAGCGCCACTCGGAGTCGTGCGTCTGGCCCGGCGCCGTGAGGGTGTAGGCGAGCCGGCCGGCCTCGCTCCAGTCCTCCTCGGTCGCGAACAGCACCGACGTGCTCAGCCCCGCGAGGCTGCCGGGCGCCGCGCCGACCATCTGCTCGAGGAAGCGGTTGCAGCGCTGGATGACGCGGTTGCGCACGAAGGCGATGCCGACGGTGGCGTTGTCGAGGATCAGGTCCTGCTCGCGCACCATGCGCTGCACCTCGAGGTCGGCGCGCTTTCGCTCGGTGACGTCCTCG
>JBFLYF010000433.1:0-2201 GCA_040756795.1 Pseudomonadota bacterium | reverse complement strand
CGCCTTTGAAGGGCAGGGTCACGTTCGCGCCGCGCCCGCCCGCGGCGCGAAACTCGTCCACCGTGCGCGCGAACGCGCCGAGCGGCGCCTCGATCGGCAGGTACTCGATGTCCTGGCCAGTGCTGCGCGCGAACTCGGCGTGAATCCACGGCGACTTGGAATGCGCGACCGGGTTGCCGATCACCGCGTAGCGATCGGCCATGGCCTACTCGGTCCAGACTTTGTCGCCCTGAGCGAAGAACCAGGTCCGCGTGATGACCAGCAGGTCGGTGTCCTTGCGGATGCTCTCCGGGAACGCGGCGAACGGCGCCGCGAGCCGCACGATGCGGAACGCGGCGGCGTCGAGCACCTTCAGGCCCGAGGAGCGATCCAGCTCCACCGCCTCGACGCTGCCGTCGGGCCGGATCGTCACGGTGAGCTGCAGCACCCCGTAGAGCTTGCCGCGCGCCTCGGCCGGGTAGTTGAGCGTGCCGACGCGCTCGATCTTGGCGCGCCAGTCCTCCTCGTACTGCGCGAAGCGGTACTCGCGCGCGTTGGCGCCGAGGAAGCGCTTGCGCGGCCGCTGCTGGTAGGCCTTGGTCTGCCGGTCGATCTGCGCCTGCAGCTGCAGCATGGCGAGCGAGCGCTCGGCCAGGTCGCGTCCGGACTCGCGCGGCACCGTCTCCTCCCGCGGCGTGGGACGCTCGCCTGCCGCGGGAACCGAGGCGCGCTGCTCGCGCGCCTGCGCGAGCAGCCGCTGCTGCTCGGCCTCGAGCTCGCGCTGCCGGCGGCGCATCTCGGCGAGGCTGCGTCCGGGCTCGCGCGGGCTGGTGACGGGCAGCGGGCTCTTCGCGCGCGCGCGCTCGGCGGTGTTGCCGCCGCCGTCCAGGTTCGCCTGCGCGAGCGCCTTTGCGCGCTCGGGCTTCTCGCGCGTCTTGGCGTTCACCAGGATCACTTCCAGCGGCTGCTCGGCCGACTTCCAGCGCAGCGCGTCGGGAAAGCGGAAATGCACCGAGAGCAGGATCGCGTGCAGGAGGACCGACGCCGCGACCGACACCGCCAGCAGCCGGGACTGGCGGTCCAGCCCGTCCCAGTACTGGCGCGGGTCGAGCAACAAGGTCGCGGCGTTGCTCTGCAAATTCACCCCGAAGGCGGAAGAATTGCAGCCATTTTAGGCCTTTACGCCGTGCCCTGCCCGCCGGCGGCCGTGGATTGCGTCACGGCCGGCTCGAGCGCGGCGCGAAAGCCGCAGCCGAGACTGCGCTCGATCAGGTCGATGTGCTCGATCGCGAGGCGCACCCGCGTGCCGGGCGCGAGCTCCGGCAGCGAGGCCACGCGCACGCTGAGCGGCAGGCGCTCGAAGCGCACCAGGTTCTCGCGCAGCACCATGCCGTCGGCCTCGTTCACCCGCTCCTGCTCGAGCCAGCGCAGGCACCAGTAGGTCTCGAGCGCGCGCTGGTGCTCCTCGTAGCGCGCGGTGGTCACCTCGTAGGCGCGCAGCGCGGCGAGCAGCGCCTCGGACGTGCGCGCAAACGGCGCGCGCGCGCCCTTGAGTGCGGCGGCGAGCTGCCACTGGTTGACGAGGTCGACATAGCGGCGCAGCGGCGAGGTGAACCAGGCGTACGCCGCGACCCCGAGGCCGTCGTGCATCTCGGGGTGCACCGAGAGGCGCACCTTGCCCGAGGACTGCACGCGGTAGATCGCCGCGACATCGCGCTCTGCGAGCAGCTCGCCCCAGCTCGCGTTCGCGAGGATCATCAGCTCGGCGACCGCCTTGTCGAGCGGCACGCCGCGCCTGCGCTGCTCGATCGCGACGCGCCCGTCCTCGACGCGGAACACGTAGTCGAGGTTGGCGGCGCCGGCGCCCGGCTTGCCGCGGCGAGCCTCGAGCGCCTCGGCGAAGCGCCAGAGCGCGCGCAGCTCCTCCTCGAAGGCGAACCCGGTGCGCTCCCCGGCCTCGAAGGCGGCATTCAGCCGGTCGTACGCGGCGTGGCGCAGGTTCGCCGCGATCGGCACGCGCTCGAGCCGGCTCGTCCGGCCGCGCACCGAGAAATCCTGCGTCCCGACGGTCACGTACAGCGACACCGCGGGTCGCTCGCGGGCCTCGTCGAGCGACAGGCGCGCGATCGCGTCGGGCGGCAGCATGGTGATCTTGCGATCCGGCCGGTACACGGTCGAGAGCCGCGCGCGCGCGATCGCCGCGAGCGCCGCTCCCGGGGCGG
>JBFLYF010000432.1:0-2205 GCA_040756795.1 Pseudomonadota bacterium | reverse complement strand
CGCAAGACCGGGCTGCAGCAGATTCTTGAATCCGCGATGGGCGCGGAGGCCGCCGGGCCGCTGCTGTCGCGGCACGCGCGCGAGCGCGCGCAAGGCGCGCTGCAGGTCGCCGAGAGCGCGTTCGACTGGAGCATCAGCGCCGCGGCGGGCAAGCGCCGCATCGCGCAGGCCGGCACGTCGATGGGCTTTCTCACGACGGAGACCGAGTTCGACACGCCGTTCGTGGCGACGGTGTTCGGCGAACGGCTGCTGCAGAGCGGGGTGCGCATGCGGGCCGGCGTGTTCCTTGCCAGCGATCTGCGCCAGGATGCGCGTCGCGCCCTGAACCCGCTGGTCAACCGGCCGCAGCTGACGTTCGACATCCCGGTGACGGGCGCGCTCGGCGAGCCGGCGGAAGCGCTGCGCCTGGAAGCGGCGCGCAATGACGTCGTCGCCGCCGACTTCGACACCCGGATCGCGCGCGCCGCGTACCTGCACCGGGTCGCCGCGGGCTTCTGGAAGATGCTTGCCGCGCAGCGGCGTGTGCAGGCTGATCGCTCGTTGCGCGACACGACCGCGGAGGTCGCGAGCCAGCTCGGCCGGCTCGCCGAGCGCGGCGAGGCCGCGGCGGCGGAGGCCGCGCAGTGGCGCGCGCGCACGCAGCTGCGCGAGATCGGCCTGCAGAAGGCGACGCTCGAGGTGGCGACGCTGCGCCGCGAGCTGCTGTCGCTGCTCAGACTCGAGCAGCGGCCCGAATGGCAGGGCCTCGACCTGGCGGCGGAATTCCCGGATGAGGGCGCGCAGCCGGTCGGGCTCGCGCACGCCGCGCCGCTGGTCGAGCGCGCGCTCCAGCTGCGACCCGATTATCTGCGGCTGAAGGAGCAGGTGAACGCCGCGCAACTGCGTGCGCGTGCCGCCGACCGCGAGAGCGCCGACCGGCTCGCGCTGGTCGCGGGGCTGGACCGGCTGATGCTGGAATGGTCTACAGTGCTGGGCGGCAACCGCAACTCCGGCCTGCGCCGCCAGCACGAGCAGGACGCCGAGATCGCGCGGCTGAACCTGCAGGAATTGCGGCGCGCCATCGGCGTCGAGATCGAGCAGCACCTGGCGCGGCTCGCGGCAGCGGCGCAGGCGGCGCGTGCGCTTCGCCCGGTAACGGCGCAGATGGCGCGTCACGTCGATGGCGTGCGGCGCCAGGTTGCCGCCGGGCTGTCGCCCGCGAGCGCTCTTGCCGAATCGGCCGAGGCGCTGGCGCAGGCGCTCAAGGAGCGGATCGAGGCGCAGGCGCAGCATGCGCAGGCAATCGCCGATCTGCGGCTTGCGCTCGCCGAGCTGTCGGATCCCGGCATCGGCGCGGCGACGCTTGCCGAGATGCTGCGGCGGGCGCCGCTCGCGAGCCGCTAGCATGGGAAAGCCCTCCAGGTTCGACAGCCTGCTCGGCGTCAGGCGCCTGAAGCGGCGCATCGGTGAAGCGCTCCGGCTGAACGGGGCGCTGCCTTTCTTTCGGCCGCATCACGGCATCAACGGCGCCACCATCGATCTGGGCGACGGGCCGGTCGTCAATTATTCGGGCTACAACTATCTCGGGCTCTCGGGGCATCCCGAAGTGACCGCCGCCGCCAAGGCGGCGATCGAGCGCTACGGAACGTCGGTCTGCGCGAGCCGCATCGTGTCGGGCGAGATCCCGCTGCACCGCGAGCTCGAGGAAGAGCTCGCGGACTTCCTCGGCGCCGAGAAGTGCCTCGCCCTGGTGAGCGGCTACAACACGAACGTCACGGCGATCGGCCACCTCTATGGGCCGCGCGACTTGATCGTGCACGACGAGCAGGCCCACAACAGCATCGTGAAGGGATGCCTGCAGGCGCAGGCGAAGCGCATCGCCTTCGCGCACAACGACATCACCGTGCTGGAGGGCGTGCTGGCGCAGAACCGCGCGTCGGTTCAACGGGTGCTGGTCGTGACCGAGGGCGCCTACAGCATGGCGGGCGACGTCCCGGACCTTGCCGCGCTTGCCGCCGTGTGCCGGCGCTACGAAGCCGAGCTGATGGTCGACGAAGCGCATTCGATCGGCACGCTCGGCGCTACCGGACGCGGGCTGGTCGAGCAGCAGGGACTGAGCGACAGCCCGATCGACGTCCGCATCGGCACGCTCAGCAAGGCGCTCGCAAGCTGCGGCGGCTTCATCGTCGGCGAGGCCGCGCTGGTCGACTACCTGCGCTACACGCT
>JBFLYF010000431.1:0-2214 GCA_040756795.1 Pseudomonadota bacterium | reverse complement strand
GCGCCTCGCCCGTGCGCCAGCTGCCGAGCCGGTCCTGGTTGTAGGCCCGCTTGCCTACGCGCGTATCCTCGAAAAGGGCGTATTTCATCGCTCTAGCGCTTGGCGAACCTGAAAATCGCATCCTTGATCTGGTCGAGCACCGGTGCCTCGCCGCGGAATCCCGGCTGCTTTTCCCCCAGCAGCGCCTTCTGCAGCGCGAACACGCTCTGCGGCCGCTCGAGGTGATCCAGGCGCAGGCACCAGTCTATGGTGTCGAGCAGCTCCGCGGAATACTTGCCCGCCCAGCCCTTCCTCGCGCTGATCAGCTTGTCCTTCTCCAGGCGCTTCACCGCGGTGCGCGGCGTCTCGCCCGAGAGGCAGGCGTACATCGTGGCGCCGATCGAGTAGATGTCGCTCCAGGGCCCGAGCTTGTCGCGCTCGAGGTGGTGCTCGGGCGAGGCGAAGCCGGGCGTGTACATCGGCGGCAGCTTCAGGCCGTCGGCCGCGAGCGTGACGCGCGCCGCGCCGAAGTCGATCAGCAGCGGCGCGCCGTCGTTCCTCAGGTAGATGTTGCCGGGCTTGATGTCCAGGTGCAGCAGCTTGTTGGAGTGCACTTCGCGCAGGCCGTTCAGCAGGCTCGCGAAGGTCGAGCGGATCCACTCCTCCTTGAGCGGCCCGCTCTTCTTGTGGATGTGCTCCTGCAGCGTCCGGCCGCGCTCGTAGCGCATGACGAGGTACACGGTGTCGTTGGCGCGGAAGAAGTTGATCACGCGCACCACGTTCGGGTGCTGCAGCTTCGCCAGCGCCCGGCCTTCCTCGAAGAAGCACTTCAGGCCGTAGCGGAAGGTGCCTTGATTCTCCTCGGCCACCGCCGGCACCGGATTGGCGTTGGTGCGCAGCGCGAGCGAGGCCGGGAGGTACTCCTTGATCGCGACCGGCATTTCGTTCGCGTCGTGCGCGAGATAGACGAACGAGAAGCCGCCCGCGGCGAGCAGGCGCAGGATCCTGTAGTTCTCGAGCTGGAAGCCTTCCGGCAGCGGCTGGTTGGCTTGCGCAGACATCTACCCTATGATACCCGCCCCCATGGTCCACAGCATGACCGGCTACGCCGCGGCGAGCGCCGATTCGCCGCGCGGCATGCTCGCGATCGAGCTGCGCTCGGTGAACTCGCGCTACCTCGACGTGCAGCTGCGCATCGCCGACGAGCTGCGCGCCGCCGAGCCGCTGCTGCGCGAGCTGATCGGCGCGCGCATCGCGCGCGGCAAGGTGGAATGCCGCCTCGCTTTCCAGAATTCGATCTCACTTGAAAAGCAGCAATTGGATCCGCGGGCAATCCGGCAACTGCACGGCCTGGCCGGCGAGGTGCTCAAAGCCTTTCCCGAGGCCGCGCCGCTGCGCGTCGCCGACGTGCTGCGCTGGCCGGGCGTGCTCGCCGAGCCCGCCGCCGACGAGGAGCGCGCACGCGCCGCGGCCGCCGCGCTGTGCCGGCGGGCGCTGGACGATTTGTGCGCGGCGCGCGGCCGCGAGGGCGCGAAGCTCGCCGCGAGCGTGCTCGAGCGCGTCGCCGAGATGCGCCGGCGCCTCGGCGAAGTCGCGCCGCTCGTGCCCGAGGCGGTCGCCGCGCATCGCGCCAGGCTCACGGAGCGGCTGCGCGAGGCGCTCGGCGCGGGGCTGGAGGAGCGCGTGCAGGCCGAGGTGGCGCTGTTCGCCGCGAAAAGCGACGTCGAGGAGGAGCTCACGCGCCTCGCCGCGCACCTCGACGAGGTCGAGCGCGTGCTCGCCGAGGGCGGCGCTCCCGGCAAGCCGGTCGGCAAGCGGCTCGACTTCCTCGCCCAGGAGCTCAACCGCGAGGCCAACACGCTCGCCGCCAAGGCCGCGGGCCTCAAGATCGCCGACTGCGCGCTGGAGCTCAAGCTCCTGGTCGAGCAGATCCGCGAGCAGGTGCAGAACATCGAATGAAGCCGGATTGGAACCCGTGAACGGGTTGCTGTTCGTCATCACCGCGCCCTCGGGCGCGGGCAAGAGCTCGCTGATCGACGCGCTGCTCGCCGAGGACCCGCGCCTCAAGCTCTCGATCTCCTACACCACGCGGCCGCCGCGCCCGGGCGCGGCGAACGGCCGCGAGTACCACTTCGTGGACGACGCCACGTTCATCGCCATGCTCGAGCGCGGCGAGTTCCTCGAGAGCGCCGAGGTGCACGGCTATCGCTACGGCACCTCCGAGGCGGTGATCCG
>JBFLYF010000430.1:0-2221 GCA_040756795.1 Pseudomonadota bacterium | reverse complement strand
CCGCCCGCGCCCCCCGCCCCCCGCCCCCCCCCGGCGCCGCTATTCTCCCCGCCCGGTGAAGGCGAGCAGATCGCTCAGCTGCTCGTCGAGCCGCAGCAGCTCGCGGCGCACGCGGCCGTGGTGGCGCTCGGCGGCGCGCTGCGCGACGCTCGCCAGCAGCCTGCCGAGCCAGTGCGGCAGGGACCGGCCGCTTCGCCGCAGCAGCTGGCCCAGCCGCAAGGCCTGGCCCTTGAAATACTCCTGGACGATCTCGTCTTCGAGCGAGACGATGACCTGGAAGCTGCCGGGGTCGCCCTGTCGCCCGCAGCGGCCGAACAGCTGCCGGTCGATGCGGCGCGCGTCGTGGCGCTCGGTGGCGAGCACGTGCAGGCCGCCCAGCTCGGCGACGCCCGGCGCAAGGCGAATGTCGGTGCCGCGGCCCGCCATGTTGGTCGCGACGGTGATGCGGCCCGGCTCGCCGGCGCGGGCGATCACCTCGGCCTCCTCCTGGTCCTGGCGGGCGTTCAGCACCTGGTGCGCCAGGCCCGCCGCCGTCAGCAGCCCGCTCAGGTGCTCGGACGCCGACACCGAGCGCGTGCCGACCAGCACCGGGCGGCCCTGCGCCTGCAGGCGGCGCAATGTCGCGACGACGGCCGCCCATTTCTCCTCGGCAGTGACATAGACCTCGTCGGGCAGGCGCCGGCGCCGCACCGGGCGATTGGTCGGGATCGTCACCACCGGCAGGCGGTAGACCGACCAGAGCTCGCGCGCCACCTCGCGTGCGGTGCCCGTCATCCCGGCAAGGCGCAGGTAGCGGCGGAAGAACCTCTGGTAGCTGATGCGCGCGAGCGTCTCCTGCTGCCCGGTGATCGCGCAGCCTTCCTTCGCCTCGATCATCTGGTGCAGCCCGCGCTCCCAGGAGCGGTCGGCCATGACGCGGCCGGTGTACTCGTCGACGATCTGCACCTTGCCGCCGCGCACCAGATACTGCTTGTCGCGCTGAAACAGGTACAGCGCGGACAACGCGCGGCGCAGCAGTTCCTCGCGCCGCTGCGGGCCCACCCACACGCCCCCGTAGGGCTCCGCGAGCTCGGCCGCGCGGCGCCGCCCGCGGGCCGTGAGCTCCACATCGTGCTCCCTGGGGCGAATCGAGAAATCCGCGCCCGTGTCGAGCTGGCGCGCGATCGCCACGGCTTCGCTGTAGAGCTTCTCTTCCTGGCTCGTGTCGGCGAGGTTCGAGATGATGAGGGGCGTGCGCGCCTCGTCGATCAGCACGCTGTCGGCCTCGTCGACGATGACGAAGCACAGTCCGCGCAGCAGCAGCCGTCCGGTGCGCGCGAACTCGGCGTGCAGGCGCTCGATCTTGAGGTGCATCGGCCCGGCGTCGCGGCCGAGCATCAGGCGATCCTTCAGGTAGTCGAACACCACCTGCTTGTTCGTGCCGTAGGTGATGTCGCAGGCGTACGCCGCGCGCCGCGCCTCCGGGGCCATGCCTTCGGTGATCGTGCCGACGCTCAGGCCGAAGAACTTGTACAGCGGCCCCATCCACGCCGCGTCGCGCATCACCAGAAAGTCGTTTACCGTCACGATGTGCACCGGGATGCCGGCCATCGCCGCGGTGCAGGCCGGCAGGGTCGCGGTGAGCGTCTTGCCCTCTCCCGTGTCCATCTCGGCGACCTTGCCCTCCAGCATGACGCGCCCGCCGAGCAGCTGCACGTCGAACGGGCGCATGCCGAGGCGCCGCCCGGCGATCTCGCGGACCAGGGCGAAGCTGCGCGCCACGAGCCGCTCCTCCAGGCCTTCGCTGTAGAGGCGGCGCCTGAGGTCGGGAACCGAGTCCCGGATCCGGCCGTCGCTCAGCTCGCCCAGCTGCCGCGCTTCGGCCTCCACCAGCGACAGGAACTCGCCGTGGCCCGGGCTGCGCCCGGAGGCGCGCTGCCGAATGAAGCCGGCGAGGCTCGCCGCGGCGCGGTCGAGCCAGCCCTCGCGCAGGTCCTCGCGCTGCGGATAGGGGCCGAGCGCGATCCCCGGCCGCAGCACCGCGGTGCTAGACATTGAACTGCCTCAGCAGCAGGCGCCGGAGTGCGCGGTAGATCTGGAATCCGACCGGCTGGAAGCCGTGGTCGAAGCGCACGAACACGCGCGCGCCGAGGTACTCGGAACGCACGCCGGCGGGCAGCGCGAGCTCCAGCTGGAAGACCTGCCTGAGCGCGGTGAGGCCCTGCTTGTCGCGCGGATCGAC
>JBFLYF010000043.1:0-14113 GCA_040756795.1 Pseudomonadota bacterium | reverse complement strand
CGGTGGAGAAGGAAGAGACCACGGGCGCAAGGCCCGCGCCCTGCCAATGGGCGCGCGCGGCGCGCGCCACCGCTTCGCCCGTACGGCGCTCGTGGCCGAGCGCGGGCTTCACCTCGACGTTGGCCCAGACGCCGAGCTCGCGGCAAAGCCTCGCCGCCTGCTCGAACGTCGGAATTTTCTCTTTCTTTTCTATATTGAGCTTCAATAACTCCGAATACGTCATTTTCGCGACCGCGCCGCGCCCGTCGGTCGTGCGGTCGACCGTTTCGTCGTGGATCAGGACCGGCGTGCCGTCGCCCGCCAGCATGACGTCGAACTCGACGCCCTCGAAGCCGAGCGAAGCGCCGTAGCGGATCGCGCCGAGCGTGTTCTCCGGAGCGAGCCTGCCGCCGCCGCGATGCGCGACGATCCTCGGGTAGGGCCAGCTCACGGCTCGGACCTGTAGCGAGGCTTCAGGCGCACGTCGCGGAAGTCGTCCGCGAAGCTTCTCACCCGGATGCCCGCGCCGAGAAACGGCGGCCACCAGCCCATGCCCCGGCGCAGCTGCGCGGCGCTGAACTTCAAGCGCTCATGCCTCGATGCGCCTGCCGCTGGCGGCGTCGAACCAGTGCACGTTGCGCGGGTCGTAGCGCAGCGGCAGTCTTCCGGTGCGCGCGTCGATCGAGGCATGCAGGCGCGCTGCGACGCGCGCGCCCGCGCCGTTGCCGCCGAGGCTTCCGATATGCCCGTAGACCAGCGTGTCGGCGCCCAGCGGCTCGATCAAGTCGACTTCGACGCTCAGCATGGCCTGCGATTCGCCGCACGGCTCCAGGTGCTCGGGCCGGATGCCGAGCAGCCTGCCCTCGTTGTCTCCCCTTTGCGGGATCAGGTTCATCGGCGGCGAGCCGATGAAGCCGGCGACGAAGGTGGTGGCCGGCCTGGCGTAGACCTCGAGCGGCGCGCCGATCTGCTCGGCGCGGCCGGCGTTCATCACGATCATGCGCTGCGCGAGCGTCATCGCCTCGACCTGGTCGTGGGTGACGAACAGGCTCGTGGTGCCGAGGCGCCGGTGCAGCGCCTGCAGCTCGCCCCGCATCTGCACGCGCAGCTTCGCGTCGAGGTTGGAGAGCGGCTCGTCGAACAGGAACACCTGCGGCTCGCGCACGATGGCGCGCCCCATGGCGACGCGCTGGCGCTGCCCGCCCGAGAGCGCGCGCGGCTTGCGGTCGAGGAACTTCGTCAGCTCGAGTATTTCCGCTGCTTTCTTCACTCTCTGGGAAATCTCTTGCCTGGGGAGACCCTTGATCCGCAACCCGTACGACATGTTGTCGTACACGCTCATGTGGGGATAGAGCGCGTAGTTCTGGAACACCATGGCGATGTCGCGGTCCTTGGGCTCGAGGTTGTTGACCACGCGCCCGCCGATCGAGATCTCGCCCGCGCTGATCGTCTCCAGCCCCGCCACCATGCGCAGCAGCGTCGACTTGCCGCAGCCCGAGGGCCCCAGGATGACGATGAACTCGCCGTCGGCGATATCGATCGACACGCCGTGGATCACCTGCACATCGGCGGTGTAGCTCTTGCGCACATCCCTGAGCGATACGGCGGCCATTATTTCTCGCTCATTTTTCCGTTTCCACCAGTCCCTTGACGAACCACTTCTGCATCAGCATGACCACCAGCGCTGGCGGCAGCAGCGCCAGCATGGCGGTCGCCATGATGAGCTGCCACTCGTTCGCTGCGTCGCCGCCCACGATCATGCGCGTGATGCCGATCACCACGGTATACATGGACTCTTCGGTGGTAATCAGCAGGGGCCACAGGTACTGATTCCAGCCGTAGATGAACTGGATCACGAACAATGCCGCGATGCTCGTCCTGGACAGCGGCAGGAGCACGTCCCAGAAGAAGCGCATCGGTCCGGCGCCGTCCACGCGCGCCGCCTCCGCGAGCTCGTCGGGCACCGTCATGAAGAACTGCCGGAACAGGAACGTGGCGGTCGCCGAGGCGATCAGGGGTATGGTCAGACCGGCATAGGTATTGAGCATGCCGAGATCGGAAATCACCTTGTAGGTCGGGATGATGCGCACCTCGACCGGCAGCATGAGCGTGACGAAGATCATCCAGAAAAAGAACACCCGTAGCGGAAAGCGGAAGTAGACAATTGCGAACGAGGCGATGATGGAAATCGCGATCTTGCCGATCGCGATCGCCAGCGCCGTGACCAGGCTGTTGAACAGCAGCCTCGAGACGGCCGCCTTCGAACCCGTGGTGGTGCCCGCTTCCAGCACCTGTGAATAGTTCGCCAGAAACTGGTCCCCGGCAAGAAGGGGCATCGGCACCTGCATGACGTCCTCGAGCCTGTGGGTCGAGGCAATGAAGGTGACGTAGAGCGGGAACGCCACGGCCACCACACCGACGATCAAAACCGCGTGCGACAAGACCGTGAGCCAGGGCCGGTTCTCAACCACTAGTACTGAACCCTCCTTTCGACGAAGCGGAACTGCACGACGGTGAGGGTAATCACGATGAACATCAAGATCACCGATTGCGCCGAAGAGCCGCCGAGGTCGGCCGCCTTGACGCCATCGTAATAAACCTTGTAGACAAGGATCTGCGTCGCCTGCGCCGGTCCGCCCTGGGTGGTGGCGTCGATCACGCCGAAGGTTTCGAAGAATGCGTAGACGATGTTCACCACCAGCAGGAAAAAGGTCGTGGGCGAGAGCAGCGGGAACACCACGGTCCAGAACCGGCGCGCCGGCCCGGCGCCGTCGATCGCCGCTGCCTCGATGAGCGACTTCGGAATCGACTGCAGCCCGGCCAGAAAGAACAGAAAGTTGTACGAAATCTGCTTCCAGACCGAGGCGATCACCACCAGCAGCATCGCCTGGTCGTCATGGATGATCCAGTTCCAATCGATCCCGAATTTCTTCAGCGCGTAGGTGACGACACCGATCGACGGCGCGAACAGGAATCCCCACAGCACGCCCGCGATCGCGGGCGCGATGGCGTACGGCCAGATCAGCAGGGTCTTGTAGGCGAGCGCGCCGCGCAGCACCCGGTCAGCCATGGTCGCGAGCAGAAGCGAAATCGCGATGCCCGAGAATGCCACCAGCACACTGAAGACGGCAGTGGTGCGAAAGGACCCGAGGTAGTGTTCGTCAGCGAACAGCGCTTCGAAATTCTGCAGGCCGACGAACTCTGTCCTGAGTCCGAATGCATCCTGCAACTGGAACGAGAACCAGGCCGCCTGGAACGCCGGCCAGAAAAAGAACACGGCCGTGATCGCGATCTGTGGCGCGAGCAGCGCGTACGGCAGCCACGCCGATCGGAAGACGACACGCTTTTCCATCCGACGAAAAAGGAAAGGGCGCCGAAGCGCCCCCGTCCTCAGCCGGTTACTTGTTGGCTGCCTGGAATTTCCTCAGGATCTCATTGCCGCGCTTGACCGCGTCGTTCATCGCGGACTTGGCGTCCTTCTTGCCGGCGAATACCGACTCCATTTCCTCCTCGATCACCTCACGTCCCTGCACGAAGTTGCCGAAGCGCAAGCCCTTCGAATTCGCCGTCGGCGTCTTGTACGTCAGCTGCTTCACCGTCAGCTCAGCGCCCGGCTCTTTGTCGTAGTAGCCGGACTTCTTCGTCATCTCGAACGCGGCGAGCGTGATCGGCACGTAGCCGGTCTTGGTGTGCCATTCCATCTGCACTTCGGGTTTCGAGAGGAATGCGAAAAACTTGGCCACGCCTCTGTACTCGTCGGGCTTGCGGTTCTTGCTCGCCATCACCCAGAGCGAAGCGCCGCCGATGATCGAGTTCTGCGGCGCACCCTTGACGTCGTCGTGGTAGGGCAAGAAGTGCACCGACCACTCGAACTTGGCGTTCTTCCTGATATTGCCTTGCGCGCTCGCGCTACCGGTGAACATGGCGCATTCGCCGCTGTAGAACTTGGCATCGCCCTGGTTGGTGCGGCCGGCGTAGCTGAACAGGCCCTTCTTCGCCATGTCGCCCAGCATCGCAACATGGCGCACGTGCAGCGGCGAATTTACCGTGAACGCGGTATCCAGCCCGCCCATGCCGTTCTGTTTCGTGCCGATCGGCACGTTGTGCCAGGCGCTGAAATTCTCGACGTGCACCCAGGACGGCCACGCGGTGGTGTAGGGGCAGGCGATGCCGGCCGTCTTCAGCTTCTCCGCGGTCGCGAGCAGTTCCTTCCAGGTCTTTGGCGCCGCCGGCTCGAGGCTGGCCTTCTTGAACAGATCCTTGTTGATGTAAAAGAGCGCCGTCGAGCTGTTGAAGGGCAGCGACAGCATATTGCCCTTCAGGTCGGTGTAGTAGCCGCTAACCGTAGGCAGGTAGGCTTTCGGGTCGAACGGTTCCTTCGCGTCCTTCATTAGCTTGGCGACAGGAACGATCGCTCCCTTGGCGGCCATCATCGTCGCCGTCCCCACCTCGAACACCTGAAGGATGTGGGGCGCGTTGCCGGCGCGGAACGCGGCGATCGCTGCGGTCATCGACACCGGGTACTGGCCCTTGTAGGTCGGGACGACCTTGTAGTCTTTCTGGCTGGCGTTGAACTGCGCCGCGAAATCGTTCACCCGGTCATTGAGCGCACCCGTCATCGAATGCCACCACTGGATCTCGGTCTGCGCCTGCGCGCCGGTCGTGAACAGGCCCGCGCCTGCCAGCGCGGCGACTAAGAGCTTGATACGCATGAATTCCTCCTCGGGATCGGGTCACCCGGTCTTGGCGCCGGGCGATTTCCGAGTATAGCCAAACCGGGTGAAAGAATTGCGACCTATTTTTTCCTCGCCGGCCGCCGGGCGGTGCGCTTGGGAACGCCCGGCTCGGCGCCGCTGCGGTTCGCCTGCTCGAACCTGGCGAGCAGCGCGTTGCCGCGCTCGGCGGCGGTGTCGAGCGCGAGCTTGGGCGGGACGCTGCCGTCCCAGACCTTCTCCAGCTCTTCCTCGAGGATCTCGCGGATCTTCGGGAACTCGCCGAGGCGGATGCCGCGCGATTCGCGCGTCGGCGCGTTCAGCAGCAGCTGCTCGAGCGCGATCCGCTGCCCGGGGTGCACGTCGTAGTAGCCCTGCTTGCGCGTCAGCTCGTAGGCGGCGCGCGTCACCGGGACGTAGCCGGTGCGCTGGTGCCACTCGGCCTGCACCTCGGGCCGCGCGAGGAACGCGAGGAACTTCACCGCGCCGCGGCTCTCGGCCGCTTTCTTGCCCGCCAGCACCCACAGCCCCGCGCCCCCGATCAGCGAGTGGTGCGGCGCGCCCTTGACGTCGTCGTAATACGGCAGCTGCGCCACGCCGAAGTCGAAATCCGCGCCGCGGCGCAGCTCCGCCGAGCTCGAGGAGGCCGCCGTGAGCATGGCGCACTCGCCGCGCGCGAAACGCCGCTCGCCCTCGATGCGCCGGCCGCTGTAGGTGAAGTAGCCGGCGCGCGCCCAGGACGAGAGCATCGACACGTGGCGCACCATGAGATGGGTGTTGAAAATGAGCCGCGCCTCGGCGCCGCCCATGCCGTTCTCGCGGCTGGCGAAATCCTGGTTGTGCCAGGTGCTCATGTTCTCGATCTGCACCCACGACGGCCAGACGGTGGTGTAGACGCATTCGTAGCCCGCCTCGGCGAGCGCGCCCATCGCCTGCGGCATCTCGTACCAGGTCGCCGGCGGGCGCTCCGGATCGAGTTTCGCCTTGCGAAACGCAGTCTTGTTGTAGAACAGGATCGGCGTCGAAACGTTGAAAGGCAGCGCGAGCAGCCTGCCGCCCGAATCGGAGAAGTAGCTCGCCACCGCGGGCAGGAACGCCTTGGCCTCGATCGCCTCGCCTGCCTCGGCCGCCGCCTGCCACAGCGGCCGGTAGGCGCTGCGCGCCGCCATCATGTGCGCCGTGCCGACCTCGTAGACCTGCGCGAGGTGCGGCCCGTCGCCCGCGCGCTGCGCGGCGAGCGCGCCGATCAGCGTGTCCTCGTAGCTGCCCTTGTGCGTCGCAACGACCCAGTATTCCTGCTGCGCGTCGTTGAAGCGCTGCACCAGGCTCTCGAGCGCCGCGCCGAGCGCGCCGCCGAGCGCATGCCAGAGGCGGATCTCGGTCTGGGCGCGCGCCTCCGCGCTGGCGAGCGCGAGAAACAGGGTGGCGACGACGAGCCGGCGCATGCGATGCGCATTGTATGATGCAACGATGCCCGCGCTGCACGAGCTTTCCGCCCTCGAGGCCGCGGCGCAGTTCGCGAGCGGCGCGCTCTCGCCGGTGGCGCTCGCGCGCGCGTGCCTCGCGCGCATCGCCGCCTGCGAGCCGCGCCTGAACGCGATGTACCGCGTGCATGCCGAGACCGCCCTGCGGGAAGCGCAAGCCTCGGAAGCGCGCTGGCGGCGCAAGGCGCCGCTCTCGCCGCTCGACGGCGTGCCGGCGACGCTCAAGGAAAACCTCTACACCAAGGGCGACCCCGCGCCGGTCGGCACGCGCGCCAACGAGGATGCGCCGCCGCAGCCGGAGGACTCGCCGCCCGCGGCACGGCTGCGCGAGGCGGGCTGCGTGCTGCTCGGCAAGACCACGATGCCCGACTACGGCATGCTCTCCTCGGGGCTCTCGAGCATCCACGGCATCACGCGCAATCCGTGGCGCCTGGACCGCAACCCTTCGGGATCGAGCTCGGGCGCGGGCGCCGCGGCCGCGGCGCGCTACGCGCCGCTGCACGTCGGCACCGACATCGGCGGCTCGGTGCGGCTGCCGGCGACGCATTGCGGCGTCTTCGCGCTCAAGCCCAGCCTCGGCCGCGTGCCGACGTATCCGCCGTACATCGGGCGCGTCGCCGGGCCGATGACGCGCTCGGTCGCCGAGAGCGCCGCGCTCCTGAACCTGCTCGCGAAACCGGACGGCCGAGACTTCATGAGCCTGCCTTTTGAAGAGATTGATTTTTTCAACGGCATCGAGAACGAAACGGATCCCAAGGCACTCAGGGTCGGGTTCCTGCCCGACATGAAAGCCGGCCTGCCGGTGCATCCCGAGGTGCGCGCCGCCGCGGCGGCGGCCGCCGCGGCGCTCGAGTCGGCGGGCGCGCGCGTGGAGGAAATGCCCTCCTTCCTCAGCGCGGAATTGCTCGATGGCATGGCGAAATTCTTCGAGGCGCGCTCCTACAGCGATTTTGCGCAGCTGCCGCCCGCTCGGCAGGCGAAGGTGCTGCCGTTCATCGCCGAGTGGTGCAGCTGGCGCGCCAAGGACTTCTCGGGGCGCGACGTGATGGCCGCCTACGCGAGCTACGTCGCGCTGCGCGAAGCGACCACGCGCGCCTGCCTGCCCTATGATTTCGTGCTCTCGCCCACCTCGCCGATCCTGCCCTACGAGGCCGAGCTCGCCTGCCCGGGCGACGACCCGCGCAATGCCCTGCCGCACATCGCCTTCACCGTGCCCTACAACATGTCCGAGCAGCCCGCGGCCTCCCTCAACTGGACCTTTAGCGCCGAGGGCCTGCCGATCGGCGTCCAGGTGATCGGCCGGCGCTTCGACGACCTGGGCGTGCTGCGCCTGTCGCGCGCCCTGGAGAGAATGCGCCCCGCGCAGCGCGCCTGGCCGGAACCCGTATGAGCCGGGAAAATACGGGCTTCGTTTGATCCAGATCAAAACCCTGATTTGATCGCGGCCAAGCATTGCGGCGGCCCAAGGAGGGGCCGCCATTGGGAGTCGGAATAGCGCTGACCGGATTTACCGGGCTGAAGATCAGGCCCGATGGAGCGGACTGGACGATCCTCGTGCGCAGGAATGATTTCGCGCCCGATCCGCTTTTCGCGAGCCTGCACGGCAGGCGCATCCTCGCCGAGGATCTCGCGCCGCTGCTGCCGCGCCTGGCGCTGCTGGCCTGGACCGAGGTGCCGGCCAACATCCTGTCGCAGGCCGAGTCGAGCGCCCGCGACCGCGAGTACCAGGTGAGCGTGCGCGCCGAGCCGGGAAGCGCGAAAACGCACGCCGAGGTGGTCGCCGCGTTCCTCGACTTCATGGCGCAGCGCTAGCCGCGGTGCACCGGCCCGAGCGGACGCAGGCGCACGCCCTTCCTGAGCCGTGTCCATTTGAATTCGGAAGGATCGGCGAGCGCGGGGCCCGGGGACTTCACCACCAGCACCTCTTTCGCGATCGGCTCGAAGTCGGCGCGAAAGTGCACCGAGCTCTTCAGGGCGAGGATGCGGCAGCGCGCGGGCTCCACGCCGACGTGCCGGAACATCTCCTGGTCCGCCGCCTGGCACTTGCGGGAGGCGAGCACGACGCGCACGCCCGGGGCGGACCTGCTGCGCAGCAGCGCCATGGGCCCGAGGTTCATCCTGAAGCCGTGGAACATCGGCCCGCTGCAGGTGAATTTCCCTTCACCGAGCTTTTCGACCGAAAACTCTCCTGCAAGAGGTGCATCACCCGGAATCCGGGAAAGACCCCCAAGGGAAAACGCCAGCGTCCTCCCCTCGCCTGCTTCGTGCGCGCGCCTGGCCGATTCGGGATCGATCAGCAGGCCCAGGACGGCATCGCCTGCACTCTGCTTCACCAGCTCCGCCAGCAATCCGGTCGTGTCGCCGTTGCCGCCGGCGCCGGGGTTGTCCTGCGTGTCGGCGAGCACGACCGGCGCGCCGGGCTCGCCGCGCAGGCGCGCGCGCCTTACGGCGTCGCCGGCCTCGTGCAGCTCCAGGGCGAAGTCCTTTTCGGCCTCGGACACCCGGCCATGCAACTCCCGCACTGCTCCGTAAACCGAGTCCCGATCGAAGCCATAGCCGAGAACCGCCATCCCGCAATCCGGGAAATCCGCCATCGGGAATCCGGGAGTGAATGAAAGCGACGCGCCATGGGTCGCCTCCAGGACCCCCAGGCTCGAATAGATTCCCTTGCAGGGCTCGATGAACGAGCACTGCGAGGGAATGCCGGTCAGGTAGTCCAGGGTGTGGAAGCTCTTCGCCGGGCGCTCGCCGCGCTTGAGCATCGCCTGCAGCAGCGCCGCGGCGCGCGCGCCGGTCTCGGCCATGTCGACATGCGGGTAGGTGCGGTAGGCGACCAGCGCGTCGGCCCGCTCGAACATGGCGCGCGTCACGTTGGCGTGCAGGTCGAGGCTCGCCGCGATCGGCACCCCCGGGCCCACCGCCTCGCGCACGCGCCGCAGGATCTCGCCCTCGCCGTCATCGATCGCCCGGGTGACCATCGCGCCGTGCAGGTCGAGATAGACGGCATCTACGGGAAGCTGCTGTCGTAACCGCGAAACCAGCTCGCCCACGATGCGCTCGAAAGCCTCGCTGGTGACGTGCGCCGAGGGGCTCGCGGCCGCCCAGGCGGTGGCGACGAGCGCATGGCCGGCGGCGCGCAGCGCTTCGATCGCCCCCGCGGCAGGGATGTTGGCGCCCTCGACCGCGGCGAACAGGGGATTTCCGTACTGCACGCCCGGCCAGCCGCCGCCCGCCTCGAACGCCGCGTAGTCGGCCGGCGAGGGCGCGAAGGTATTCGTTTCATGCTGCAGGCCGCCGATTGCGATACGTGCCATGCCCTGCTACCCTCTTTTTCGCCGTTTCCTTGAGGGGATTTTCTCATGCGCAAGTTGATTTCCGTGCTGCTGTTCGCGGCCGCTTTCGGCGCTGCCAATGCCCAGGACAAGGTGCTGCGCGTCGTGCCGCACTCGAACCTGAGCATCCTCGACCCGATCTGGACCACCGCCTACATGAGCCGCAACCACGGCTACATGATCTACGACACCCTCTTCGGCACCGACGAGAAGAGCCAGATCAAGCCGCAGATGGTGGACAGCTGGAAGGTGTCCGCGGACAAGAAGACCTGGGACTTCACGCTGCGCAAGGGCCTGGAGTTCCACGACGGCAAGCCGGTGACCGGCGAGGACGTGGTGGCGTCGCTCGCGCGCTGGGGCAAGCGCGACGCGATGGGCGTCGCCATGATGGGCTTCGTCGAAAAGATGGAGGCGACCGGGGCCGACACCTTCCGCATCTCGCTCAAGGAGCCCTGCGGCTTCGTGCTGGAGGCGCTCGGCAAGCCCTCTTCCAACGTGCCCTTCATCATGCCCAAGCGCATCGCCGAGACCGACGCCTTCAAGCAGATCGAGGAGCACATCGGCTCCGGGCCCTACGTCTTCAAGCGCGACGAGTTCAAGCCGGGCGACAAGGCGGTGTACGTGAAGAACCCGAAATACGTGCCGCGCAAGGAGCCGCCCTCGGGCTCGGCGGGCGGCAAGCGCGTCTACGTCGACCGCGTCGAATGGAACCTCGCGCTGCGCGACGCGCAGGCGCAGGTCAACGCGCTGCAGAAGGGCGAGGTGGACATCGTCGAGCAGCCCGCCTTCCCGCTCATTCCGGGGCTGAAGAAGGACCCGAACATCGTGGTCTACAACTACAGCCCGGTGCCGCTGCAGTACATGGCGCGCTTCAATCACCTGCACAAGCCCTTCGACAACCCGAAAGTGCGCCAGGCCGCGATGGCCGCGTTCGCGCAGGAGCCGTTCCTGCGCGCGCAGGTCGGCGTGAAGGAGCTCTACAAGAAGTGCCCCTCGATGTTCACCTGCGGCACGCCCTACGCGAGCAGCGCGGGCAGCGACATCCAGTCGAAGTCGAACATGAAGAAAGCGCAGGCGCTGCTGAAAGCTTCGGGCTACGACGGCACGCCGGTGGTGCTGATGAAGCCGACCGACCTGGCGGCGATCGACAAGCTGCCCGACGTCGCCGCGCAACTGATGCGCCAGGCGGGCTTCAAGGTCGACCTGCAGGCGATGGACTGGCAGACGCTGGTCGGCCGGCGCGCGAAGAAGGATCCGCCCGACAAGGGCGGCTGGAACATGTTCCTCACCGCCTGGCAGGGCCCCGACATCTGGAACCCGATCGCCAACGCGGCGCTCGACACGCGCGGCGAAGGCTCGGGCTGGTTCGGCTGGGGCAAGGACGACAGGATCGTCGAGCTGAAGGGCCAGTTCATGCGCGAGACCGACGCGGCGAAGAGGAAGAAGCTCGCCGAGGCGATCCAGGCGCGCGCGTTCGAAGTCGCGACGCACGTGCCGCTCGGGGAGTTCGACGCGCCGCTCGCGGCGCGCAAGAACATCAGCGGGCATTTCCGGCAGACGGGGAATTTCTATTGGAATCTGAAGAAGAACTGAGGACCGGGTAGTCGAGCGACGGCCCCGGAACGGGGCCGTTTTTTTTCATGCTGACCTTCATCCTGCGCCGCATCGCCGCGACCGTCCCGGTGCTGCTGATCGTCGCGGTGCTGGTGTTCCTGGTGCTGCGCCTCGCGCCGGGCGACCCGGCGGCGATCCTCGCCGGCGACGCGGCCAGCACCGAGCAGATCGCGCGCATCCGCGCGGGGCTGGGCCTGGACCGGCCGATCCTGGCGCAGTTCGGCATCTGGATCGGCAACGTCCTGCAGGGCGACCTGGGGGAGTCGTTCTACTACAAGACCAAGGTGGCGACGCTGATCGGCCAGCGCCTCGAGCCGACGCTCGCGCTCTCCACGCTCACCATCCTGATCGCGGTCGCGTTCGCGGTGCCGCTCGGGGTGCTCGCCGCGTGGCGTTTCGGCGGCTGGTTCGACCGCGCGCTGATGGGGTTCTCGGTGCTCGGCTTCTCGGTGCCGGTGTTCGTGCTCGCCTACATCCTGATCTACGTCGTCTCGCTCAGGCTGGGGCTCCTGCCGGTGCAGGGCTACCAGCGAATCGGCGATGGCTTCTGGACCTTCCTGCGCCACCTCGTCCTGCCCTCGGTCACGCTGTCGGTGATCTACATCGCGCTGATCGCCCGGGTCACGCGCGCCTCCGTGCTGGAGGCGCTGGGCGAGGACTACATCCGCACCGCGCGCGCCAAGGGCCTGCCCGAGCTGCGCGTGCTGGTGCGCCACGCGCTCGCCAACGCCGCGGTGCCGATCGTCACGGTGATCGGCATCGGCATCGCGCTGCTGATCGGCGGGGTGGTCGTCACCGAGTCGGTCTACGCGATCCCGGGACTGGGACGGCTCACGGTCGATGCGGTGCTGGCGCGCGATTTTCCGACGATCCAGGGCGTGATCCTGTTCTTCTCCTTCGCCTACGTGCTGATCAACTTCCTCATCGACCTGTCGTACGTCTTTCTCGATCCCCGCATCCGCTACTGACATGATCCTCGAGAACTGGTCGGTGCGCATCGGCGGCGGCGCGCTCGTGCTGCTCCTCGCGGTGGCGCTCGCCGCGCCCTGGCTCGGCACGGTCGACCCGACCCTGTTCGACGCCGCGAGCCGCGACCTGCGCCCGGGCGAGGCGGGCGAAATCACCAACCTCGACGGCGAGACCATGAGGCATGTCTTCCTCATGGGGTCGGACTCGTTCGGCCGCGACGTCTACAGCCGAGTGGTCTACGGCACGCGCGTGTCGCTCCTGGTCGGGATCCTGTGCGCGCTGCTCGCGCTCTCGATCGGCATCGTCTGCGGCCTCGCGGCCGGCTACCTGCGCTGGCTCGACGGCATCCTGATGCGCTTCATGGACGGGCTGATGGCGATCCCCGCGATCCTGGTGGCGATCGCGCTGGTGGCGATGTTCCGCGGCAGCCTCGCCACGGTGATCGTCGCGATTGCGATCCCCGAGATCCCGCGCGTCACGCGCCTGGTGCGCTCGCTCGTGCTCTCGATCCGCGAGGAGCCCTACGTGGAGGCCGCGGTCGCGCTCGGCACCCCGGCCTGGAAGGTCATGTTCGGCCACATCCTGCCCAACTGCATCGCGCCGCTCATCGTGCAGGCGACCTACATCTGCGCCTTCTCGATCCTGGTCGAGGCGATCCTCTCCTTCCTCGGCGTCGGGCTGCCGCCCGACATCCCGACCTGGGGCAACGTCATGGCCGAGGGGCGCGCGCAGTTCAACGACTATCCGCACAACATCTTCTTCCCCGGCGTGTTCCTCGCCGCCACCGTGCTCGCGGTCAACATCCTCGGCGACGGCCTGCGCGACACGCTCGACCCGAAAATGGCGAAGCGGGTATGAATGTTCTTGAATTGAAGGGCTTGACCATCAGACTTCCTCCGGGAGCGGAGCGGCCCGAAGCCGTTTCCAGCGTCTCGCTCACGGTGGGCAAGGGAGAGATCCTCTGTCTGGTCGGTGAGTCCGGCTCCGGCAAGTCGGTGATCGCGCAGGCGGTGATGGGGTTGCTGCCGAAGACGCTCCCCCTGGGCGGCGGGGCGATCCTGCTGCAGGGCGAGGAAATCACGCGCGCGTCGGAAGAGCGCTTGCGCCAGCTGCGCACCACGCGCATGTCGATGATCTTCCAGGAGCCGATGACCGCGCTCAACCCGGTGATGACCTGCGGCGACCAGATCGAGGAGGTTCTGAGGTTTCATTCCCCGATTTCCCCGCAGGAACGCAAGAGCAGGATTCTGGGCATGCTGCAGGAGGTCGCGCTGCCGGAGCCCGGGCGCATCCTGCAGGCCTACCCGCACCAGCTCTCCGGCGGGCAGCGCCAGCGCATCATGATCGCGATGGCGCTCGTGCTCGACCCGGTGCTGCTGATCGCCGACGAGCCGACGACGGCGCTGGATGTGACCACGCAAGCCCAGATTCTGAACCTGATTCTTTCACTGCAAGAAAAGCATGGCACAGGCGTTCTGTTCATCACGCACGACTTCGGCGTGGTGGCCGAGATCGCGCACCGGGTCGCGGTGCTGCGCCTGGGCGAGCTCGCCGAGCTCGGGCCGCGCGACGAGGTGCTGAAGCGCCCGCGGCACGAATACACCCGCATGCTGATCGACGCCGTGCCCACGCTCAGGCCGCATGGACGCCCGGTCAAGCCGGATGCGCCGCTGGTCCTGCAAACGAAGCGGCTCTCCAAGACCTACGTCGACCATCGCTGGCTGGGGAGGCGGCGCGAGGTGCGCGCCGCCGAGGACGTGTCGCTCGAGGTGCGCCGCGGCCAGACCCTCGGCATCGTCGGCGAATCGGGCTCCGGCAAGTCCACGGTGGCGCGCTGCATCGTGCGGCTGATCGAGCCGAGCGGCGGCGAGATCCGCGTCTCCGGCGCCGACATCGCCGCGGCCTCGCACGCCGCGCTGCGGCCGCTGCGCCGCAAGGTGCAGATCGTGTTCCAGGACCCGTACCGCTCGCTCAACCCGCGGCGCACCGTGGGCGAGGCGATCATCGAAGGGCCCCTCAACTA
>JBFLYF010000429.1:0-2228 GCA_040756795.1 Pseudomonadota bacterium | reverse complement strand
ACACCACCACCAATCCTCCCGCGCTGGTCGGGGCGTTCTACTGCGCGCTCGACGCTCTGGTGCTCGCGTTCCTCGCCAGGCCTGTCGTCTCGAGGCAACGCGCGCTCGCAGCCGCGTAACACCCGGGGGAAGGATGATCATCGATTGCCACGGGCACTACACGACGGCGCCCCAGGCACTCTGGGACTGGCGCAAGCAGCAGGTCACCGGCCGGAAGCCTGACGGGCTCAGGATCTCCGACCAGGAGATCCGCGACTCGCTCGAAGGCGCGCAGTTGAAGCTGCAGCGCGAGCGGGGGTCGGACGTCACGTTCTTCTCGCCGCGCGCGGGCTCGATGGAGCACCACGTCGGCGACGCCGCGGTGAGCGAGGACTGGTCGCGCGTCTGCAACGACCTGATCTACCGGGTGTGCGCGCTCTATCCGCAGAACTTCATCCCCGTCTGCCAGCTGCCGCAGTCGCCCGGCGTCTCCCCGGCGAACTGCATCCGCGAGCTCGAGCGCTGCGTCAACGAGCTCGGCTTCGTAGGCTGCAACCTGAGCCCCGACCCTTCCGGCGGGCACTGGAAGGAGCCGCCGCTCACGGACAAGTGGTGGTACCCGCTCTACGAGAAGCTCGAGGAGCTGGACGTGCCCGCGATGGTGCACGTGAGCTCGTCTTGCAATCCCGCGTTCCACTTCACGGGCGCGCACTACATCAACGCCGACACCACGGCGTTCATGCAGCTCATCCAGGGCGACCTTTTCAGGGACTTCCCGGCGCTGCGCTTCGTCATCCCGCACGGCGGCGGCGCGGTGCCGTATCACTGGGGGCGCTACCGGGGCCTCGCGCAGGACATGAAGAAGCCCCCGCTCAAGGACCACGTGCTGAAGAACGTGTACTTCGACACCTGCGTCTACCACCTGCCGGGAATCGAGCTGCTGCTCAAGGTGATCCCCGCCGACAACATCCTGTTCGCTTCCGAGATGGTCGGCGCGGTGCGCGGCATCGACCCGGAGACCGGCCACTACTACGACGACACGCGGCGCTACATCGATGCGCTCGAGTGGCTTCCGGCCGCGGATCGGTGCAAGATCTACGAGGACAACGCCAGAAAAGTTTATCCGCGCGTCCGGGCCAGGCTGGAGAGCGCGCGCTCGTAGGGGGAAGCATGGCCGCAGGCGATCGGGCCGCGGACCTGTCGATCACCGGGTTGATCTCGCGCTCGCCGCAGGAGATCGCGCGCGTGCTGGCGATGATCGCCGCGCGCGGCGATGCCGTGCGCTCGAGCCTCGGCGGGGGCGGTCTGACGTTCGAGTCGCGGCTGCTGCACGTAGACCCGGCGCTCGCCTTCATCGTGCTCGCCTTGTCCGCGGACCAGGCCGCGAACCGCGCCTTGCTCGCCCGGCCGCGCGCGAGCTTCCACGCCGAGCCGAGCGGCTGGCGCATCGAGTTCGCCGCCGCCGAGCCGCAGCTCGCGCAGCACCAGGGCCGCGCCGCCGTCCGCCTGCGCTTCCCCGAGATCGTGGTGAGCCAGCAGCGGCGCGCGCAGGAGCGCGTCGAGGTCGCGTCCCGCGTCGCGCTGCACTTCGTCGCCGACGCGGGCGGGATCATCTCCTTCGAGGGCGTGATGGTGGACATCAGCCCGATCGGTATCGGGTTCCTGCAGTACCCGCCCGACATCACGCTCGAGCCCGGCACGATCCTCAAGGGCTGCCGCATCGAGCCGCCCGGCCGACCGGCGCTCACGGTCGACATGGAGGTCCGCTACTCCACGCAGATCACGCTGCCCGACGGCCAGCGCGCCAAGCGCTCGGGCTGCCGCTTCATCGAGCCGGGCCCCGGGCTGATGGCGCTGCTCGAGGAATACTTCCGGAAGTGAGCCAGCCGCAGAGCGGCAGGCGGATCAGCCGTGATCCTTCGCGCCTGATCGCCACACGCGCAATTGGCAATGAGACGCGACCCGATCGAAGTCCTTGTCGGTCGTGAGCAACGTCAACTGGTGGCGAACACACAACTGCGCGATCAATGCATCGATTGTGCCGATCTGGATTCCTGTGCGCCGGCAGCGGTTGCGCAGGTCTGCGGCGTCGATGTGATCCTGCCGGTCCGCCACGAGAAGCGGCAGGGCCGCGAACCGTTCAATGATCTCTTTTCGCGCGCGTGGGCCGCTGAATCCCTGCAGCAGTTCCTGAAGGATCAGACCCGTCGTCATCACGATCTCGCCGCCCTCCAGTGCGCGGCGCAGCG
>JBFLYF010000428.1:0-2229 GCA_040756795.1 Pseudomonadota bacterium | reverse complement strand
GGCCTCGCCGAGCGCGCCGACCACCACCCGGGACAGCTCTCCGGGGGCCAGCAGCAGCGCGTCGCGATCGCGCGCGCGCTCGTCATGCGGCCGCTGCTGATCCTCGCAGACGAGCCCACCGGCGCGCTCGACTCGCGCACCAGCCTCGAGATCATGGCGCTGCTGCAGGACCTGAACCGCCGGGGCATGACCGTGGTGCTGGTGACGCACGAGCCGGAGGTGGCGCGCTTCGCGCGCCGCATCCTGCGCTTCCGCGACGGCCGCGTGATCGGCGACGAGGCGAACGCGCGGCCCGCGGACGCAGGCGCGCTGCTGGCGACGGAAAGGGCCGCCGCATGAACCCCGTCAAGGAGAACGCTTGAACGTCCTGGCCCTGCTGCGGGTCGCGCTGCGCGCGCTGGCGGTCAACAAGCTGCGCAGCGCGCTCACCATGCTCGGCATCATCATCGGCGTCGCCGCGGTGATCGTCATGATCGCCGTCGGCGGCGGCGCGCAGGCCCGCGTCGAGGAGGAGATCCGCTCGCTCGGCTCCAACCTGCTGCTGATCCTCTCGGGGGCGCGCACCCAGAGCGGCGTGCGCCTGGGCGTCGGCTCGAACTACACGCTGTCCGAGGACGACGCCATCGCCATCAACCGCGAGATCCCCGAAGCGATCGCCGCGCCGGCGCTGCGTGGCGGCGCGCAGGTGGTCTGGGGAAATTCCAACTGGGCGACGCAGATCTACGGCACGACCAATCATTACTTCGACGTGCGGCAGTGGCAGCTCGCCGACGGGCGCGTGTTCGAGCCCGCCGAACTGGCCGGCGCGGGCAAGGTCTGCATCGTCGGCCAGACCGTGGTGCGCCAGCTGTTTGCCGGCGCCAATCCCATCGGCCAGGTGATCCGCATCAAGCGCGTTCCTTTCACCGTCATCGGCGTGCTCGAGAACAAGGGACAGAGCCTGATGGGCCACGACCAGGACGACATCATCGTGGTGCCCCTCGGCACCGCGCGCGGCCGCGTGCTGGGATCGGCGAACCTCGCCAAGCAGAGGGCGGTAAGCACGATCTGGGTCAAGGTCGCCGACGACCTGGACACCAAGCCGGTCGAGGACCAGGTGCGCTCGCTGCTGCGCCAGCGCCACCGCCTGCAGCCGGACGCCGAGGACGACTTTTCGCTGCGCAACCTTGCCGAGGTCATGGCCGCCCGCGAGGCTTCGAGCCGCGTGCTTGCCCTGCTGCTCGCCGCCGTGGCCTCGGTTTCGCTGGTGGTGGGCGGCATCGGCATCATGAACATCATGCTCGTGTCGGTGACCGAGCGCACGCGCGAGATCGGGCTGCGCATGGCGGTGGGGGCGCGCACGCGCGACATTCTCGGCCAGTTCCTGGTCGAGGCGGTGACGCTGTCGCTGATCGGGGGGCTCGCCGGGATCGCCATCGGGGTCGGCGCGGCCGTGGCGATCGCGCAGGTCGCGGGCTGGCGCATCCTGCTCGCGCCCGAGTCGGTGCTGCTCGCGGTCGCCTTCGCCTTCGCCATCGGCGTGTTCTTCGGCTTCTACCCGGCGCGCAAGGCGGCGAGCCTCAACCCGGTCGAGGCCTTGCGGTTCGAGTAGCGGCGGCGCCTATTTGTAGGCGATCACGTTCAGGCTGATCGGCGTTCCCTGGAACTCCTGCGCGCTGGAGTCCTCGAACAGGCCGAAATCGCCGGCGCGCTCGACCCGGGAGAACCCGGCGCCGGCAAGATACCTCTCGAGCAGCTCGAAAGTCAGCCCGACGAAATGGAAGTCGTGCACGTCCTGCTGCCCGCCGAATGCGACGCGCATGAGGTAGAAGCGCTGCGCGGCGTCGCGCCGCGGGTCGAGGAACAGCCGGCATACGACCTCGAAGTCAGGCACGCTGATCAGCGCCCTGCCGCCCGGCTTGAGCACGCGGTGCCATTCCTTCAGCGCCGCCGGCAGGTCGTTCACGTAGCTCAGGTGTTCGAGCACGTGCGAGGCATAGATTTCCTCGATCGATCCGCCGTCGAACCGGCCGAGGTCGCCGCAGTCGCCGACGTAGTCGACGCCAGGGCCGGGCTCCACGTTAAGGATCTTCCATCCTGCCCTGGCTTCCGTGCCTCCGATGTGCAGGCGCATGCGAGTCCTATGCTAACCGTTTTCCGGCATGACGCTCACCGGCCGCGCGCGCAATGTCCTGGTCACAGGCGGTGCAGGCTACATCGGCTCACACATGGTGAAGATGCTGCTCGCGC
>JBFLYF010000427.1:0-2231 GCA_040756795.1 Pseudomonadota bacterium | reverse complement strand
CCGCTCTCCGCGATCGTCGGCCGGCGCGAGGGCATGGAGATCTTCGACGAGATCTTCTTTTCCGGCACCTTTGGCGGCGAGGCGGTGTCGCTCGCCGCCTGCCGCGCCACGCTCCGCAAGCTCGAGCGGACGCAGGCCATCCCGCATATCTGGAAAGTAGGTCAGCAGCTGATCGACGGGCTGAATGCCCTCGTGTGCAGGCATGGCCTGCAGGATGCGATCAAGGTGCTCGGTTACGCGCCGCGATCGGTCGTCGCCTTCCCACATTCTGACGAGCGGGAAGCGCGCGTGAGGCGGTCCTTTTTCATGCAGGAATGCGTGCGGCGCGGCCTGCTGTATTTCTGCAGCCACATACCCACGCTCTCGCACGGCGACGCAGAGATCCGGTTTACGCTCGACGTGCTGTCCGAAGTCGTGGCCCTGTACGCCGAGGCCCAGGGCGCGGGCGACTTCGAGCGCCGCCTCGCCGGCCCGCCGGTCGAGGCGATCTTCCGCCGGGCATGAGCATGCGCGCCGCGGGCGAGATCGCGATCTGCCTGGACGCCGGCCCGCGCGTCGGCATGGGGCACCTCACGCGCTGTGCGGCAGTCGCGCGCGCGCTCCTCGCACGCGGGGCGCGCGTGCGCCTCATCGCCCGCTGCAGCCAGGGCGCGTCGCTGCGCCACGCGGCGGGCGTCGGCGCGCGGCTTCAACTGCTCCCAGCGCAGGCGCCGCTCTCGGCGTTCGCGCGCGCGCTGGAGGTTGATCGCGGTGCGGATAGCGTACTGCTCGATCTCGCGCACAACGACACGCCTGGGTTCCGGCCTGCCGTGGCCGCGCTCGCACGCCGTCTGCAGGCGAGCACTTCGAACCTCGCCCTGTTCGACACATTCGGTGACTCCGCCCTGCGCGAACTTATCATCTGGCGTGCGTCTGACCTCCTGATCGCGCCATACGTCGGAGAAACGCCTCGTGGTGCCGCGCGCCATCGTCGGCTCCTCGGCACACGCTATTTCGTTCTCGGCCCGGCCTTCATCGGCAGGAAGCGTCGAATCCGGGCGCATGCGTCGCGAGTGCTGGTCACCTGCGGGGGCGCGGACCCCACACGCATGACGCTGCTAGTGCTGCGGGCGCTCGATCGCCTCGAACGTCCGCTCCGCGTGCAAGTGACGATCGGGCCTTTCTTCTCCGCCGGACTGCGCCGGGAGACCGAGGCGGCCGCGCGGCACTCGAGGCACCGCATCGACCTGCTGCAGTCCCCGAGTGACCTTGCTCCCCATATGCGCTGGTGCGACATCGCGGTCGGCGCCTCCGGCCTCACCAAGTATGAGTTCGCAGCGACAGGGACTCCTTCGATCCTGCTCTCGATTGATCACGTGCATGCCCGAGTTAATTCGCAGTTCGCCCGGGCCGGAACGTCGATCGACTTGGGTGTGGCATCGAGGGTCTCCGAGAAAGCGCTTGGTGCGGCCGTGGAAAGGCTACTTGCCGACCCGGTCCGGCGCCGTCGCCTCGCGCGCCGCGGCCAGGCCCTCGTCGACGGTGATGGCGCGCGGCGCGTTGCGGCGCAGGTTCTGCGCGCCAGGAGCAAGGAGGTTCGTGCATGAGCCCGACCGGCGATCGGTCGGCGCAATCCGAGGAATGGGCGCGCTTCTACGCCGGGCGCAGCGGCGGCGCCTATCTCAAGTGGCCCACAGAGTCGATGGTGAAGCTCGTGTACGGCCGCTACCTGAAGAACCCCCTTTCGCTGACGCCCGAGCGGCGAGTGCTCGACGTGGGCTGCGGCTTCCGCAACAACCTGGTTCCGTTCATCGAGAGCGGCTGCGAGTGCCACGGCGTCGACATCGACCCACGCATCGCCGAGGCCTCGACCGCGCTGCTCGCCTCGCGCGGCTACAAGGCAAGCCTGCGCGCGGGATCCAACCGTGGGCTTCCCCCGGACGGCCACTTCGACCTGCTGCTGTCGGTGAACACCCTGCACTACAAGGGCAGCGAGGAAAACGTGCTCGCGGCGCTGCGCGAGTTCCGGCGCGTAGTCGCGGACCGGGGTGCGGTCTACCTGTCGACCGTCGGTCCGGTGCACGATATTCGCTCGCGCGCCCACCCGCTCGGCGGCATGTCTTACGAGGTGCGGAACTGGGATTTCCGCGACGGCCAGCGCTTCTACTTCTTCGAGGATAAGCAGGACCTCGCCTCGACCTGCCGAAAGGTGTTTGCGGACGTGGAGACCGGCCGCGTCACCGAGTCGCTCA
>JBFLYF010000426.1:0-2241 GCA_040756795.1 Pseudomonadota bacterium | reverse complement strand
CTGGCCGAGCGGTGTATCCGGCCGATGTCGGCCGGGAAACGGCGGGTATCGGCTTGTGACCGCCGGCGCAGCGGTTACATGATTGAAACAAACGCGCTACCGGGCTGACATCGGCGCCCCGGGCCGGGGCGCTAGGATTGCCCGGCCATGAATGCTCCGCTCCAGACCGCCCGCATCGGCGCCGCAGGTAAGATTGCGCAGATGCAGGGACCACGCGTCCTGATCGTCGACGACGACGCCGGGATCCGGGAGTCGACCGGCGAATACCTCGCCGGGCACGGCTACCGCATCGCGCTCGCCTGCGACGGCCGCGAGATGCGCGCGGCGTTCGACGCCGGCGCGCCGGACGTGGTGCTGCTCGACCTCAACCTGCCGGGCGAGGACGGCCTCGCGCTGACGCGCTGGCTGCGCGCCCACCACGACGTTGCGGTCATCATGGTGACCGGCGCGGGCGAGGTCGTCGACCGGGTGGTCGGCCTGGAAGTCGGCGCCGACGACTACATCGCCAAGCCCTTCGACCTGCGCGAGCTGCGCGCGCGCGTCAACAGCGTGCTGCGACGCGGGCGCCGGCCGGCCGCGGCGCAGGCGCCGCGCCGCGTGCGCATCGGGCGCTGCGAGCTGGATCTCGCCACCCACCAGCTGTTCGACCCGGAGGGGCGCGAGATCGCCATCACCGGCATGGAGTTCGACCTGCTGCGGGTGTTCGCCGAGCATCCCAACCGCGTGCTGTCGCGCGACCAGCTGCTGACGCTCACGCGCAACCGCGAGTGGGAGCCGTTCGACCGCTCGATCGACATCCGCATCGCGCGGCTGCGCCGCAAGGTCGAGCCGGACCCGGCGCGGCCCGCGGTGATCCGCACGGTGCGCGGCGCCGGATACATGTTCGTCTCGGCCTGACGTGGAAGACCGGCTGCGCGAAGCGGCGCTCGCGGTCTCGAGCGCGGAAGGCGAGAAGATCTACGACAGCCTGCTCGCCTCGCTCGCCTCGCTCCTCGGCGTCGAGTACGCGCTGATCTCGGTGTACGTCGATCCGCGGCAGCGCATGCTGCGCACGCTCGCGACGCTGATGGACGGCCGCGCCGGCCGGAACCTGGAATACCCGATCGCCGGTACCCCGTGCGAGAGCGCGATCGGCCGCGCCTTCGGCCTGTTCGCCTCGGGCGTGCGGCAGCGCTTCCCCGGGGACGCGATGCTCGCCGCGCACCGGATCGAAGGCTACGCGGCCTCGACGCTGAACGACACCGCCGGCCGGCCGATCGGCCTGGTGGCCGTCATGTCGCGCCGCGCGCTCGCCAACGAGCCCCAGCTCGAGGCGATCCTGAAGATCTTCGCCACCCGCATCGGCGCCGAGATCGAGCGCCGGCGCGCCGAGGCCGAGCTGCGCGCGAGCGAAGAGCAGTACCGCGCCATCTTCAACGCCGCGGCCGACGCGCTGGTGCTGCGCGACGCGCAGTTCCGCATCGTCGACGTCAACGCCGCTTACGAGGCGATGACCGGCAAGCGGCGCGAGGAGGTCGTCGGCCTGCAGGAGCTGACCGCCACGCGCGGGCTCGATCCGGCCCTGCGCGCCATGCTGCACGCCGACGCGCTCGCCGGCAAACCGGTGTTCTTCGAGTCCGACGGCAGGCGCCACGACGGCAGCCCGCTGGTGCTCGAGGTGCGCGGGGTGCCGATGACCTATCGCGGCGAGCCGCATGTGCTCTACGTGGGGCGCGACGTCACCGAGGCGAAGCTCGCCGAGCGCGCGCAGCGCGACAGCTGGGAGCAGTACCGCGCCATCTTCGACGCCACCGCCGACTCCCTGGTGCTGCGCGACGCCGAGTTCCGCATCGTCGACGTCAACGCCGCCTACGAGGCGATGAGCGGCCGACGGCGCGAGGAGGCGCTCGGCCGCCAGGATGTCACCATGAGCAGCCCGGAGCTGACCGCGCGCATCAAGGCGCTGCACGCGCGCGCTCTCGCCGGCGAGCGGGTGTCCTGGGAGGCACCGGCGCGGCGCAAGAACGGCGAGTCCTTCGCCATCGAGGTGCGCGGCGTGCCGATGCTGCACCGCGGCCAGCCGCACGTCCTGTACATCGGCCGCGACGTCACCGCGCGCCAGCGCGCCGAGGCGGAGCGAGCGCAGCTCGAGGCGCAGCTGCGCCAGGCGCAGAAGATGGAGGCGATCGGCCACCTGGCGGGCGGCATCGCGCACGACTTCAACAACATCCTGCAGGGCATCCTCGGCAACCTGGCGCTCGC
>JBFLYF010000425.1:0-2247 GCA_040756795.1 Pseudomonadota bacterium | reverse complement strand
AACCCGATCGAGCTGCGCGAGTGGCGACGCTAGGGGCGGCTACCAGTCGGCCGAATCGAGCGCGTTCTTGACCACCAGCCCCAGCTCGGTGTCGCCCTCGATGACGAGGCGGCGCGAGAAGAACAGCGTGTCCGGGTCCTCGCGGCGCAGCGCGAGCGCGATGTAGTCGGCGAGGCTCGCCCGGACCGTGACGTCGGGCTTGCCGAAGGCCGGCTTGAGGCCGAACGCGCCGAGCGTGAACTGCGGGCCGGTGCCCAATCCCTTCAGCTCGAGCCGCAGCACCCGGCCCGAGAGCGGCGCGAGCCGCGCCGCGAGGCGCCACGGCAGCGGCAGCGGCGGCAGCGGCAGCGGGATCACGCCGCCTCCAGCCCCGGCCGGCCGCGCCAGAAGCCGTTGCAGAGCGCGCCCGGGGCGCAGGGCGAGAGCGCCGCGCGCGCGGTTTCGGCGGCGAGCTCGCCGTTGCGCACGTCGTGCCAGGTGCGCAGCAGCGCGGGGGTTTCCTTCGACTGCGGACCGATGCGCACGATGCCGACGCCCGCGGCGCGCAGCTCTTCGAGCTCGCCGATCAGGCTGTAGACGCCCGCGGACTGGGTCTGCACCCCGTTCACGGCGAGGAACGGCGCGCCCTCGCGCGTCTCGAGCGGCATGCCGTCCGGGAATTCGATGCAGCGGTAGTCGCAGCCCTCCTTCTGCAGGTTGAAGCGGCGCGCCGTGAAGCAGCGCGCCGAGAACGCGAGCGGCAGGCGGCCGTGGGCGTAGATCTCGCACTCGATCCGCGCGCCGCACGCGCCGAGCGCGCCCGCGACCACGCCGCGCGTCGCCTCGACCGGCGCGGCCCAGCGCGTTGCGCCGAGGCGCGCGAGCAGCCCGAGCGTCTCGCCGTTGTAGACGTTGAGGTGCGGGCCCGCGACCCAGCCGGGCGTGCCCCGCAGCAGGCGCACCGCGCCCATGTCGTTCGCCTCCACGCGAAAGCGGCCGTTGGCGACCGCGCGCCGCACCAGCTTCAAGTCGCCCTCGGACTCGGTGAGCGCCTGGGTCGAGATCACCACCTCCTTGCCTGCCGCGGCGAGCTCGCCGCCGATCCGCATCCAGTCCTCGAAGGCGATCTCGTGGCGCCGCGAGCACACGACCTCTCCGAGGTAGACGATGTCGACCGGCGAGGCGGCGATCTCCTCGTAGAAAGCGAGCACGCGCGCGCGCGGCCAGTAATACGGGATCGGCCCGAGCGCGAGCCTCATTTCCACGGCCGCGAGAAGGCGCCGAGCGTGCACTGGCTGCCCTCGGAGTGGCGTGCGAGCTGCGCGCTCCATTCGGGCCTCACGCGGAAGCTTGCTTTCAGCGAGTCGATGGCCTCGCGCCATACGCGCGTCACCTGCGCGACGTACGCAGGGCTCCTCTGGCGGCCCTCGATCTTGACCGCGCGCACGCCGATGGCGTGGAACTGCGGCAGGAGCTCCAGCGTGTTCAGGCTCGCCGGCTCCTCGAACGCGTAGTAGGAAGCGCCATCCGCCGCGTAGCGTCCCTTGCACACGGTCGGGTAGGCGGCGCGCTCGCCCGCGGCGTAGCGGTCGATGAGGATGCCGTTGAGGCGCGACTCCAGTCCCGCCGACGTCTCCTGCCAGCGCACCGCGTGCGCCGGCGAGCACGCGCCGTAGGTGTTGGGCGACTCGCCGCAGGCCCAGGCCGAAAGCGCGCAGCGCCCCTCGACCATGACACACAGGCCGCCGAAGCCGAAGACCTCGATCTCGACCGGCGTGCGGCGCACGATCGCCTCGACCTGCGCGAGCGAGAGCACGCGCGGCAGCACGGCGCGCTTGACGCCGAAGTGCTCGTGGAAGAAGTTGATCGCCTCGTAGCTGGTCGCCGAGCCCTGCACCGAGAGGTGCAGCTCGAGCCGCGGGTGCGCGCGCCGCGCGTAGCCCATCAGGCCGGGGTCGGCGATGATCGCCGCGTCGGCGCCCAAGCGCGCGATGCGGTCGACCGCACCGGTCCAGCGCGCCCAGCTCGAGGCCTGCGGGTAGGTGTTGATCGCGACCACCACCTTGCGGCCGCGCACGTGGGCGTAGGCGAGGCCCTCGGCGAGCGCAGCGTCGTCGAAGTTCAGCCCCGGGAAGTTGCGCGCATTGGTGTCGTCGCGCAGGCCGAGGTACACCCAGTCGGCGCCGTTGTCGATCGCCGCCTTGAGCGCCGGCAGGCCGCCGGCGGGACAGACGAGTTCCACGCGCGATTCTAGGCGCGCCGCGCGTA
>JBFLYF010000424.1:0-2247 GCA_040756795.1 Pseudomonadota bacterium | reverse complement strand
GCTGCGGGGGTTCTTCGGCGGCCAGTTCACCGAGCTCGCGTTCGCGCGCCACGTCACCGAATGGCTGAAGAACGAGCCCGACAACGCCGCCAGGCTCGACCTCGCCGCGCGCTACGCCGCCTGGGCGGCGACGACGGCCGAGGGACGCAGGAAGCACCGCAGCGGCGTGCTGTTCAAGGCGCCGCGCAAGATCGATCACATCCGGCTGGTCCCGGTGCATCGCGATGCATCGCGGGGCTACGCGCGCCTTTCGCTCGACCATCTGCGGCGGCGCGAGGGATTCGCGCTCACCGACGCCGGCGCCGACCTGGTCGCCGCGCTGGACGAGGCGAACTACTGCATCTGGTGCCATGAGCAGGGCAAGGACTCCTGCTCCAAGGGACTGCGAGAGAAGGCTCCCGCCGGCGGCTTCCGCAAGACCCCGCTGGGGGTCACGCTCGCCGGCTGCCCGCTCGAGGAGAAGATCTCCGAGTTCCACCTCGTCAAGGCGCGCGGCGAGCCGATCGCGGCGCTGGCGATGATCGTGGTGGACAACCCGATGGTCGCGGCGACCGGCCACCGCATCTGCAACGACTGCATGAAGGCCTGCATCTACCAGAAGCAGGACCCGGTCAACATTCCGCAGGCCGAGACCCGCACGCTGAAGGACGTCCTCGGCCTGCCCTGGGGCTTCGAGATCTACTCGCTGCTCACGCGCTGGAACCCGCTCAACCTGCGCCGCCCTCTGCCCCTGCCCGACAGCGGCAGGAAGGTGCTGGTCGTGGGCCTCGGGCCCGCCGGCTTCACTCTCGCGCACCATCTGCTGAACGACGGCCACACCGTGGTCGCCATCGACGGCCTCAAGATCGAGCCGCTGCCCGAGGCGCTGCGGGGCCTGCAGCCGATCCGCGACGCGCTCGACCTCTACGAGCCGCTCGAGCAGCGCGCCATGGCCGGCTTCGGCGGCGTCGCGGAGTACGGCATCACCGTGCGCTGGGACAAGAATTTCCTCAAGCTGGTCCGGCTGCTGCTCGAGCGCCGCGCCGCCTTCGCCATGTTCGGCGGCGTGCGCTTCGGCGGCACGCTCACGCTGCAGGACGCCTGGGAGATGGGGTTCGACCACGTCGCGCTGTGCGTCGGCGCGGGCGGGCCCACGGTGCTCGACATCCCCAACGGCCTGGCGCGCGGCGTGCGCGCCGCCTCGGATTTCCTCATGGCGCTGCAGCTGACCGGCGCTGCGAAGACCGACTCGATCGCCAACATGCAGCTGCGCCTGCCGGTGGTCGTGATCGGCGGCGGCCTCACGGCGATCGACACCGCGACCGAATCGCTCGCCTACTACGTGGTGCAGGTCGAGAAGTTCCTCGCCCGCTACGAGGCGCTCGCGCGGGAGATCGGCGAGGACGCGATCCGCGGCGACTGGGACGACTACGAGCGCGAGATCGCCGAGGAGTTCCTCGCCCACGCCCGCGCCATCCGGGGCGAGCGCCGGGAGGCGGCGCGCGAGAGCCGCGCCCCGCGCATCGTGGAGATGCTGCGCCACTGGGGCGGCGTGACGATCGCGTACCGGCGCCGCCTGATCGACAGCCCCTCGTACACGCTAAACCACGAGGAGGTCGAAAAGGCGCTCGAGGAGGGAATCTGGTTCGCCGAGGGACTGGCGCCCGCGGCGGTGGACGTGGACCACTACGGCGCGGCGCGCGGCATCCGCCTCAGGGACTCGGCCACCGGGACCGAGCACTGGCTCGCGGCGCGCACCGTGTTCGTCGCCGCGGGCACGCAGCCCAACACCGTGCTCGCGCGCGAGCATCCGTCCAGCTTCGCCCTCGACGGCAAGTATTTCGCCGCCTGCGACGAGAACGGCGATCCGGCGAAGCCGCAGTACGCCGCGGCCAAGCCGGCGAGCGTGCAGGTGCTGCTCTCGCGGCAGCCGGACGGCCGCTGCGCGAGCTACTTCGGCGACGTCCATCCCTCGTATTTCGGCAACGTGGTGAAGGCGATGGGCTCGGCCAAGCAGGGCTATCCGGTCGTTTCGAAGGTCTTGGCTCAAAGCCCTCCCCAGAACGCAATGACGAAGGAGGATTTCTTCAATTCGCTTGCGGATCAGCTGCGCGCAACCGTTCACGAGGTGCGCCGGCTGACGCCGACGATCGTGGAAGTCGTGGTGCGCGCGCCGCTCGCGGCGAGGAAGTTCCACCCGGGGCAGTTCTACCGGCTGCAGAACTTCGAGACGCTCGCGCCCGTGGTCCGCGGCACCCGCCTGCAGAT
>JBFLYF010000423.1:0-2257 GCA_040756795.1 Pseudomonadota bacterium | reverse complement strand
CGGCTGCTGCGCGACGAGCGCGCCGCGCCCGCCGCGACCACACCCTATGACTGACCCCCTGTTCGCCCTGCGGCCCGTGCTGCTGGCCTGCCTGCTCGCCGTCGCCGGGCCCGCCGCGCAGGCGCAGACCCGTGCCACCCCGGTGCAGACCGGCGACTACATCGTCGCCGTCGTCAACCAGGAACTGGTGACCGCTTCCGAGCTGCAGGCCCGCATCAGCCGCGTGCGCGCCGACGCGGCGCGGCAGCGTCTCGCGTTGCCGCCGGACGACCAGCTGCGCCGCGAGGTGCTGGACGCGCTGATCGACGAGCGCGTGCAGCTCACGCACGCGCGCGACAGCGGCACGCGCATCGACGAGGCCGAGCTCGACCGCGCCGTCAACAACGTCGCGCTGCAGAACCAGATCACGATGGCCCAGCTGCGCGAGCGGCTGCGCCGCGAGGGCATCGACTACGCGCGCTTCCGCAACAACGTGCGCGACCAGCTGCTCACCGAGCGCGTGCGCGAGCGCGAGGTGCAGTCGCGCATCCGCGTCACCGACGCCGAGATCGATGCGCTGCTCGAGGAGCGACGCGTGGCCGCGAGCGCGCAGGCCGAATACAACATCGCGCAGATCCTGGTGACGGTGCCCGACGGCGCGGGCGCGGAGGAGCTGGCGCGCCGGCGGGAGCGCGCCGAGTCCGCGAAGAAGCGCGTCGCGGCCGGGGAGTCCTTCGAGGCCGTGGCACGCGAGCTTTCCGAGGATCCGAACCGGGCGGCCGGCGGCGCGCTCGGCATGCGCAGCGCCGAGCGGCTGCCGGACGTCTTCGTGGAGGTGGTGCGCAAGCTCAAGCCCGGCGACGTGGCCGGCGACCTGCTGCGCACCGGCGCCGGCTTCCACCTGCTCAAGCTGATCGACAAGCGCGAGGGCGATGCCTTCCGCATCACGCAGACGCGCGCCCGCCACATCCTGCTGCGCACCTCGCCGCAGCTGACGGCCGAGGCGGCGCAGCGCCGCCTGGTGAGCCTGCGCCAGCAGATCGAGAGCGGCCGCGCGAGCTTCGAGGCCCTGGCCCGGGAGAACTCCGAGGACGGCAGCGCCTCGCTCGGCGGCGACCTGGGCTGGACCAACCCGGGCACCTTCGTGCCCGAGTTCGAGGAGGCCATGAACAAGCTGCCCCTCAACGGCCTGTCGGATCCGGTCGTCTCGCGCTTCGGCGTGCACCTGATCCAGGTGACCGAGCGGCGCAGCATCACGCTCGACGCACGCCAGCAGCGCGAGCAGGCGCGCAACGTGCTGCGCGAGCGCAAGTTCGACGAGGCCTACGACGAGTGGCTGCGCGAGTTGCGGGCGCGCGCCTACATCGAGATGCGCGAGGCGCCGCAGTAGCGTGGGCCACATCGCCCGCAAGCGCTTCGGGCAGCACTTCCTCGCCGACAGCGCGGTGATCGACGCGATCGTCGCGGCCATCGACCCGCGGCCCGGCGAAGCGCTGGTGGAGATCGGCCCGGGCCTGGGGGCGATGACGCAGCCGCTGCTGGCGCGCTGCGGCCATCTGACGGTGATCGAACTCGACCGCGACCTCGCCGCGCGCCTGCGCCGCGACGGCCGGCTCGAGGTCGTCGAGGCCGACGTGCTGACGGTGGACTTCGCCGCGCTCGCCGAACGCGCCGGCCGCAAGCTGCGCGTGGTCGGCAACCTGCCCTACAACATCTCCTCGCCCATCCTGTTCCACCTGCTGCCGGTGGCCGATCGCGTGGTCGACCAGACCTTCATGCTGCAGAAGGAGGTGGTCGAGCGCATGGCCGCCTCGCCCGGCGGCAAGGACTACGGCCGCCTCAGCGTGATGCTGCAGTGGCGCTACGACATCGAATCCCTGCTCGACGTGCCGCCCGAGGCCTTCGACCCGCCGCCGCGCGTGGATTCGGCGGTGGTGCGCATGCAGCCGCTGCCGCAGGTGGATGACGTGGACGCCGCGCTGCTGGGGGAGGTCGTCGCCGTGGCCTTCTCGCAGCGCCGCAAGCTGCTGCGCCACACGCTAGGCCGCTGGCTGGACGCCCGGGGCGCGGCCGGCAGCTTCGACCTGCAGCGCCGCGCCGAGGAGGTGCCGGTGGCCGAGTACCTGGCGCTCGCGCGCCGCGTCGCCCGGAAATGACGACGGCGGCCCGCAGGCCGCCGTCGAGAACTTCGCCGAAGAATCAGCGCAACATCACGCGGCGTTCAGCCACATCGCGGTGTCGAAGGCGCTGCTCATCATCGGCATGTTCATGCCGAAGC
>JBFLYF010000422.1:0-2282 GCA_040756795.1 Pseudomonadota bacterium | reverse complement strand
GATGTCGTCCTGCTCCAGCGCTACGCGCGCCGTCAGCTCTCCGGGCTGCAGCACGTAGCCGACCAGCTGCCCCTTCCTGACGAAGCGGCCGGGCATGTCCGCTGCGCCCGGCAGGACCAGCCGGCCCCGGGCATTGCTGCGGAAAATCAGCTCGGCCTGGCGCTCCAGCGCGCGCTCGAGGTTCGCCCGCGCGGCCACCATTTCCTCGCGCACCATGGCCGCCTGCACGCGGTCCGAGGGCAGCAACGCGTCGTACTTCGCGCCCAGCTCCTCGAGCTGCGCGCGCAACATGGCGACGCGGGTTTCGAGGAACGGCTCCTCCGCCTGGATGAGCGGCTGGCCGCGCGCGACCTCGCTGCCCGCGGGCGCGAGCAGCCGCTCGATGAAACCGTCGGCGCCCGCCCGCAGCTGCGCCTCCTCCGGCACCCAGATCACGCCCTCGGCGCGCGTCCAGCTCGGCACCGGGGCGGCGAACAGCAGGCCGGCGGCGGCGAGCGCGAGCGCGGCGCTGGTCGCGAGCGCCCGTGCCCGCCGGCGCCGCAGGCCGGGGCTCTGCAGCAGGAACGAGAGGCCTTTCGCCACCGGCGTCAGCACCTGGGTCGCGACCGCCCAGATCGCGAGCAGCACGCCGATGACGAAGAACTTGCCGGCAATGAAGAGCACGATGACGAAGGTGATGAACACCCGGTACAGGAACGATGCGATGCCGTAGAGCACCATCCAGAAGCGCTCCCCGGCGGAGCGGGCGGGCGACTCGGCGTCGCGCGCGCCGAGCGCATAGCGCTGGAACAGGTAGCCGAGATACTGGTTGGAGCGCTGCCCGAGATTGGGGATTTCGAGCGCGTCCGAGAGCACGTAGTAGCCGTCGAAGCGCAGCAGCGGGTTGCCGTTGAACAGCAGCGTCGAGACCCCGCAGATCAGGATCACGTTGTAGGCGATGGCGCGCACCGCTCCGGGCTCCACGGCGAGCCAGGTGAACAGCGCGAGCGAGCCGAGGAACAGCTCCACTGCGATACCCGCCGCGCCGACCACCATGCGCCTGCGCTTGTCGCGAAAGCCCCAGGCCGAGGAGGCGTCGACGTAGGGCACGGGCGAAAGCACGAGCAGCATGATGCCGATCTCGTGCACCTCGCCGCCCCACTTCTTGGTCGTATAGGCGTGCCCCAGCTCGTGCAGCGCCTTGACCGCGGGGTAGACGAACCAGAGCAGCACGAGGTTTCCGGGATCGAGGACGCGGTCGCCGATGTCCTCGGTGAGGTCGGTCCAGTGCGCGGCGGCCAGCACCGCGCCGGTGCCGACCACCGCGAGCCACAGCACGATCCCGAACCAGCCGAACAGCGGCCGCACCCAGGGCAGGGTACGATCCAGAAAGCGGTCCGGGTCGAACAGCGGGAAGCGCAGCGCGAGCGGCGTCCACAGACGCCGCTTCCAGAGCATGCGCTCGTGCCGCTGGTGCCGCCTGAACACCTCCAGGCTGTCGGGCGGCACGTCGCAGAGCAGCGCGTCGGCGGCATGCAGCTGCCCGAGCAGGTGGATCACCTCCTCCTGGGTCGGCGCGGCGTCCCCCAGCTGCGCGCACACCGCGTCCCAGATCTGCTGCACCGTGCGCTCGCCGTCCATCAGGCCGATGAACTGGTAGGCCGCGGGCGAGAAGCGGTGCGAGCGCTCCGCGGCGCGGTCGTGCAGTACGAACCAGACTTCGCCGCGATACGCCTGCCGCAGGATCCGCGCGTGGGCCCGGATGCGCGGCTTGAGCGCCGCGACGCGGTACCAGGACGGGCTGAGCAGTGTCTGGCTCACGGCCGGCGCGCCCTCACGGCCACCAGGACCAGACCCACATGCGCAGCCAGTGCAGCAGCTTGTGCGTCCAGATCCAGATCAGCCTGCGCCGCTCGACCTCGATCTTGCCCACGCCTTCCATGCCCGGGCGCAGCTTTTCGGTCGCGCCCTTCGCCACCGCCTCGACGCGGAAGTAGTTGCGGCCCTCGTCGACCACGGACACCGGGGTGATCTTCTCCACCACCAGCGCGATCTCCGTGTTGGGCATGCTGGCGAGCGCGAGGCGGCCGGGCTGGCCGAGCGCGACCTCGGCGATGTCGCGCTCGTCCACCTTCATGATGACGCGGTAGCTGTCGAGCGGCGCGACCTCGAACAGCACGTTGCCGCGCTCGACCGCGGCGCCGAGCGACTGGCTGAGATCGCCCTTGACGACGACCGCGTCGAACGGTGCGACCAGGCGCGTGCGCGCGATCTGCTCCTCGACCAGGGCCATCTGCGCCTGC
>JBFLYF010000421.1:0-2311 GCA_040756795.1 Pseudomonadota bacterium | reverse complement strand
CGCCGCGCCTTGCCCAGCGCCTTGGGCCACCCCGGCGCGAGCCTTCCCGTGGTGCGAACAGGCCCTAGAGGATCGCCCCGCTGGCGCGCTCGCCGCGCTCGTAGACCACGTGCGCGCGGCCGACCAGCAGCGGGTCGAGCGCCTTGATGTGCTCGACGTCCTTGTTCGAATACGGCAGCTTGTGCAGCACGTAGCGCATCGCGTTCAGGCGCGCGCGCTTCTTGCAATCGCTCTTGATCACCGTCCACGGCGCATCGGCGGTGTCGGTCTCGAAGAACATCGCCTCCTTGGCCTTGGTGTAGTCGTCCCACTTGTCCAGCGAGGCCATGTCGATCGGGCTGAGCTTCCACTGCTTGAGCGGATGCGCCTCGCGCTCCTTGAAGCGGCGCCGCTGCTCGGCGCGGCTGACCGAGAACCAGAACTTGATCAGGTGGATGCCGCTGCGCACCAGGTGGCGCTCGAAGTCCGGGCACTGCCGCATGAACTCCTCGTACTCGGCCGGCGTGCAGAAGCCCATCACCCGCTCGACGCCGGCGCGGTTGTACCAGCTGCGGTCGAACATCACGATCTCGCCCGCGGTGGGCAGGTGCTCCACGTAGCGCTGGAAGTACCACTGGCCGCGCTCGGTCTCGGTGGGCTTCTCCAGCGCGACGACGCGTGCGCCGCGCGGATTGAGGTGCTCCATGAAGCGCTTGATCGTGCCGCCCTTGCCGGCAGCATCACGTCCCTCGAAGAGGATGACCACGCGCTGGCCCGTCTCCTTCACCCAGGCCTGCAGCTTCAGAAGCTCGACCTGCAGCAGGTACTTCTGCGCCTCGTAGTTCTTGCGAGACATGAGGTTCTTGTACGGGTACGCGCCGCTGCGCCAGTCGGGGGCGAGCTCTTCGTCGGGCTTGACGAGCCTGCGGCGCTGCTTTTCGTCGGTGCGCTCCAGCAGCTCGCGGCGCAAGGCCTCGGCATCGTCCGGCGAGGCGCCCTCGAGGATCGCACGCAGCTGCTTCGCGGCCGCCTGCGGGTCCTCCGCCCGCGCCAGGATGTCGTCCAGTGCGGCGATCTTGGCGCCCTGGGCCGCGCCCACCGACTCGGCCACCACGGTCTGGCCGAGTGATCGTTCATCGGCCGCCTCGATCACGTCTCCCTCCGCGGCGCGGCGCACGCGGCTGCGGCTGTTCTTGGCGGGCACGCTGCGCCCCGGGGTTCGGGAGGGGCGTTCTGCGGCGGTGATGCGGGCCATGCGGATCATCCTTCGAATGACGAAAGTGATCACTTTGCGTCCGCACGCCCGGAGCACGGTTGACCTGACTCAAGGCACCGGATCCTCGCGCTGCCTAAGCTCGCCCGACCTGTTTGCCGAGCCCCGCCATGCCCCGACTCGAGTGGTCCGATGCCCTCTCGCTCGACCTGCCCCTGATGGACGACACGCACCGCGAGTTCGTCGACCTTCTCGCCGCCGTGGAGGCCGCCGACGACGGCGCGCTGATGCCCGCCTGGCGCACGCTCGTCGACCACACCCAGGCGCACTTCGACCAGGAAGACCGATGGATGCGCGAGACGCGCTTCGCGGCGGGCAACTGCCACAGCGTGCAGCACAAGGTGGTGCTCGACGTGATGCGCGAGGGCCTCGTGCGAGCCGAGGCGGGCGATCTGGAGTTGCTCCGCCTGATGGCAGCCGAACTCGCACAGTGGTTCCCGCAGCACGCCCAGAGCATGGACGCGGGGCTGGCCCTGCACCTGCGCCGCTGCGGCCACGATCCGGCGACGGGGCAGTTGCTGCACCCCGACCTGCTGCCCGCCCAGGAGATCAGCGGCTGCGGCTCGGTGGCGTGCACGCCCCGGGCCGCCGACACACCGGCGGCCTGAGGCGCCCGCCGGCTCATCCGATCCCGCGCTTGGCCTTGGCGCGCGCCGCGCCGGCGCGCCCGCGCGCCTTCCACGCCGCCACCTGACGCTGGCGTTCCAGCGCGCTCATGGTGTCGCGCCGCGCCTCGCGCAGCAGCTTGTGGTAGTTGCGCAGCCGGTCGTCGTCGATGCCCTCGCGCACCGCGCAGCCGGGCTCCTCGCGGTGCGTGCAGTTGCGGAAACGGCAGTTGGGCGCCAGTGCGGCCACGTCGCCGAAGGTGGCGGCCACGGCAGCCTCGTCGGCGTCGGGTCGAAGCGCGCGCAGGCCCGGCGTGTCGATCACGCAGGCGCCGCCGGGCAGGCGGAACAACGTGCGCGCCGTGGTCGTGTGTTGGCCGCGTCCGTCGCTGGCGCGCACCGCGCCGGTGTCCTGGCGTCCTTCGCCGAGCAGCGTGTTCGTCAGCGTCGACTT
>JBFLYF010000420.1:0-2317 GCA_040756795.1 Pseudomonadota bacterium | reverse complement strand
AGCAGGGCGCCGTCCTTGCGCTCCTGGGCGGTGGGCAGGCGCTCCAGCAGCTGCAGCAGCGAGGGGCCGTCGTACCAGTCGGTCGCCATCGGCTGCGTGACGTTGTCGCCGCGCAGCGCCGACACCGGCACGATGCCGGCGACGCGGATGCCGGCGGCTTGCGCGAAGCCGAGCAGCGCATCGCGCACCGCGGCGTAGGCGCGCCCGGGGTGGCCCACCGCATCGAGCTTGTTGACCGCAAACACGATGCTCGGCACGCGCAGCAGGTGCGCCAGCAGGGCATGGCGGCGCGTCTGCGGCAGCAGCGAGACGGGGCGCGCCGAGGTGTCGAGCTTGGTGATGTCCACCAGCACCACGGCGGCATCGCTGCCGGCGGCGGCGGTGACCATGTTGCGCGTGTACTGCTCGTGGCCCGGCGCGTCGGCGATGATGAACTTGCGCGCCTTGGTGGCGAAGTAGCGGTAGGCCACGTCGATGGTGATGCCCTGCTCGCGCTCGGCCTCCAGGCCGTCGGTGAGCAGGCTGAGATCGATCGGCGCGCCTGCCGCCTTCCTCTCCAGCGTGTCGAGCTGGTCGGCGAGGATGGCGCGGCTGTCGTACAGCAGGCGGCCGATCAGCGTGCTCTTGCCGTCGTCGACGCTGCCGGCGGTGAGGAAGCGCAGCGCGCGATGGTCCGGGAGCGGGGGCGTCGTGTTCATCAGAAATAGCCTTCCTTCTTGCGGCGCTCCATCGAAGCGTCCGAGGTGCGGTCGTCCATGCGCGTGGCGCCGCGCTCGCTGACGGTCGCCTTCAGCGTCTCGGCGACGATGTCGGCCGCCGTGGCGGCGTCGCTCTCCACCGGGCAGGTGCAGGTCATGTCGCCCACGGTGCGGAAGCGCACCCGCGCGGTCTCCACCGTCTCGCCGGCTTCCGGCGGCGTCACCTCGGTGAGCGGCACCAGCAGGCCCTTGCGGCGCATCACCTGGCGGTCGTGCGCGTAGTACAGGTCCGGCAGCGGGATGTTCTCGCGCGCGATGTACAGCCACACGTCGAGCTCGGTCCAGTTGCTGATCGGGAAGGCGCGCATGTGCTCGCCGGGGCGAATGCGCGTGTTGAACAGAGTCCACAGCTCGGGGCGCTGCTCCTTGGGCTGCCACTGACCGAAGGCGTCGCGGTGGCTGAAGATGCGCTCCTTGGCGCGCGCCTTCTCCTCGTCGCGGCGCGCGCCGCCGAGCAGCACGTCGAAGCGGTGCTCCTCGATGGCCTCCAGCAGCGTCACCGTCTGGTGGCCGTTGCGCGACTCGAGCGGGTGCGCGAGGCGCACCGTGCCGCGCCGGATCGAGTCCTCCAGGTGGCCGACGACGAGGCGCTCGCCCATCTCGGCGACGCGGCGGTCGCGGAACTCGATCACCTCGGGGAAGTTGTGGCCGGTGTCCACGTGCAGCAGCGGGAAGGGCAGCCGGCCCTTGTAGCTGCCGTCCGCCTGGCGCGACTTGAAGGCCTTCTCCGCGAGGCGCAGCACCACGCAGGAGTCCTTGCCGCCGGAGAACAACAGCGCCGGGCGCTCGAAGGCGGCGGCGGTCTCGCGCAGGATGAAGATGGCTTCCTCCTCGAGCCAGTCGAGGTGGGTGTGGTCCAGCTCGGGCAGCAGCTGGTCGATGCTCAGGCGCGCATTCATCGCGGGACTCCGATCGCGGAAACAGCGGACGCCGCGGCGTCCTTCACGTGCAGGCCGCACTCCTTGGCCTTCTCGTCCTCCCACCACCAGCGGCCGGCGCGGAAGGGTTCGCCCACGGCGATGGCGCGCGTGCAGGGGGCGCAGCCGATGCTGGGCATGAACTCGTCGTGCAGCGGGTTGAAGGGCACCTCGTGCATGGCGATGTAGTGCCACACGTCCGCCCAGCTCCAGTCGGCCAGCGGGTTGAACTTGGTGCGGCCCTGGTCGTCCGGCTCGCTGAAGGGCACCACCGAGCGCGTGTCCGACTGCTCGCGGCGCAGCCCGGTCACCCAGGCGCCGGCGCCGGCCAGCATGCGCGAGAGCGGCTCGAGCTTGCGGATCGCGCAGCACTGCTTGCGCAGCTCGATCGACTCGTACATCGCCCTCTCGCCGTGCGCCCTCACGAAGTGGACCACCGACTCCTGCGCCGGCCTGTACACCTCGACCGCGAGGCCGTAGCGCTGTTCGATGCGCGGAATCAGCGCGACCGTCTGCGCGTGCAGCTGCCCGGTCTCGAGCGTGGCCACGCGCACGGGCAGGCCATGGCGGGCGATCAGGTCGGTGATCACCATGTCCTCGGCGCCCAGGCTGGTGGCCTGCACGATGCGGCCGGCGTGCTCC
>JBFLYF010000042.1:0-14123 GCA_040756795.1 Pseudomonadota bacterium | reverse complement strand
TGCGCAGGAAAGCGCAGTAAAAGGGCACGCGCGACATGCCGTGCGAGGCGAGCCCGTGCTCCTCGGCGCGCACCAGATGCCGCGCCGCGGCCTGCGCCATCGCCGGGCTCGCGCCCGCGCGCTCGAGCGCGTTTTGCGCCAGGCGCAGCAATTCGTCCGGCTTTTTCTTCATAATATTGATTTTAAGGGAGGGGCGCGCATGGGTAAGTTCGTCGAGCTGCAGGCATCCGACGGCCACAAGCTGGCCGCGTACGTCGCCGAGCCCTCGGGCACGGCGCGCGGCGGCGTGGTGGTGATTCCCGAGATCTTCGGCGTCAACAGCCACATCAAGTCCGTGACCGACGGCTTCGCCGCCGACGGCTATCGCGCGGTGTCGCCGGCGATGTTCGACCGCGCGCAGCGCAACTACGACACCGGCTATTCGGCGCCCGAGATCGAGGCCGGCCGCGCCATCATGGCCAAGCTCGACTGGTCAAAGAGCATGCTGGACGTGGCGGCCGCGGTCGCCGAGGCCGCGAAAGCCGGCAAGGTCGGCATCGTCGGCTACTGCTACGGCGGCACGGTGACCTGGGTCGCGGCGGCGCGCGTCGCGGGCCTCGCCTGCGCGGTGCCCTACTACGGCGGCGGCATGCCGGGGTTCATCGGCGAGAAGCCGAAGGTGCCGACCATGTGCCACTTCGGCGAGCTCGACCAGTCACCGACGCTCGCGCAGTCGAAGGAGATCGCCGCGAAGCACCCGGAGATCACGGCGCACTTCTACGCCGGCGCCGGCCACGGCTTCAACTGCGACCAGCGCGGCTCCTGGAACGCCGAGGCCGCCAAGCTCGCGCGCGGCCGCACCGTGGAATTCTTCCGCGAGCACCTCGGTTAAGCGGCGTTCTTCAGGAGGGTTTCACCGGGGCGCACACGCGTGAAGGCGACGGGCTTGGTTTCGACTTCCATCACGGAATTCTCGAGCACCAGGCTCGTATAGGCCGAGCTTTCCAGCGCTCCCGATTCGGGGAAGTCCTCGCGGAAGTGCGCGCCGCGCGAGTCGGTGCGCGCGAGCGCCGCCGTCGCGATCACGCGGCTCACCTGCAGCAGGCTCTTGAGATTCAGCCAGTCGTGCCAGGTCAGGTTGAAGGCACGGTTGCCGTCGGCGATGCCGGTCCGGTCCAGCTCTTCGTCAAGGGACTTGAGTTCCGAGAGCGCCGAGCGCAGCCCGGTCGCGTCGCGCAGAATCCCGACCTTGTCCCACATCAGGCCATAGAGCCGCTCGCGCAGCGGCTCGAGGGACGACGCTCTTGCCCCGAATGGTTTTTCACTTTCGTGGATTGCTTCTTCAATTCGAGAAGAATCAGGATCGGAAAAGCTCTTCTGCGTTTTCACCCATTGCGCCATGGTGTCGCCCGCCACCGCGCCGAACACGGTCGAGTTGGCGACGCCGTTGCCGCCGAGGCGATTGGCGCCGTGCACGCCGCCCGAGTCTTCGCCCGCCACGAAAAGCCCCCTGAGCGCGGTGCTGCAGTCCGGCGCGAATTCGACGCCACCCATCATGTAGTGCGCGGTGGGCACAACCTCTACAAGACCACCCGCGAGGTCGAAGCCGCAGTCGGCGCAACGTTCGACCATGCCTTTGAACTCCTTGGCGACTCTTTCTTTGCCCAGGTGGGACATCGAAATGTAAAGCCCCCCGTTCGGACTGGTGTTCCCTTTTCTCATCTCCATGAACATCGCCCGCGAAACGAGGTCGCGCGTCGCGCGCTCGGCCTTCGGGTCGTAGTTCGGCATGAAGCGCTCTTTCGCGCCGTTCAGCAGCCAGCCGCCCGAGCCGCGCAAGCCTTCCTCGAGCACCGTGCCGGTCATGCGCGTGTGCGCGCCGGCGAGCAGGCCCGTGGGGTGGAACTGCACCATCTCCATGTCGCGCAGCGGCAGCCCGGCGCGCAGCGCCATCGCCAGGCCGTCGCAGCTCTTGTCGCCCGAGGGCGTGTGGTAGCGGTACATGGTCGGCCCGCCGCCCGTGGCGAGCAGCACCGCTTTGGCACGCACGAAGACGTACTCGCCCGTTCGCATGTCGATGAAGAGCACGCCCGCGATAGCGGAGTTGTTCTTATCTTTGATTAATTCAATGGCACGGTGTTCTTCGAGCCTACTGATATTCCGTGCCCACACCTGCTCGGCGAGGCGGCTGATGATCTCGATGCCGGTGAGGTCGCCCTTGTGCACCGTGCGATCGAACGTCTGCCCGGCGAAGGCCTTCTGGTGCACCGTGCCGTCGGGATTGCGGTCGAAAAAACAGCCCAGTTCATTTTCCAATTCTTTTATTCTTTCAATGGCCAAGGTAACAAGTTTCCACGCGAGTTCCTGATCCGGCAGCCACTTGCCGCCCTCGATCGTGTCCATGAAGTGGCGCTCGACCGAGTCTTCCTTCGCGAGCGCGACGTTGTAGCCGCCCTGCACCATGCGCGTGCAGCCGCACTTGCCGAGCAGCCCCTTCACGGCCACGGTGATCGAGAGCGCGGGATTCGCCTGGTGCGCGTGCAGCGCGGCGAACAGCCCCGCGCCGCCCGAGCCGAGGATCAGGATGTCTGTATCGAGGGCTTTCGGAACCATTGCAGCGCGAGCACGATGGCCACGAGGCCGAAGCCGATGACGTCAAGCGCCGCCTTGGGATAGACGAGCAGCACGCCGGCGACGATCAGCATCCAGCGCTCGTAAAGCGCGGTGCGGCGGAACAGCCATCCCTGGAACCCGCCGGCGAGAGACAGGATTCCGACCGCGGCCGTGAAGGTGACGAGCGCGATCGAGCCCCAGTCAGCGCTCGCTAAGGTCTTGATCGAGCCGGTCAGCAGCAGGCCCTGGCCGCTCGGATCGAGCACGAACATGAACGGCACCAGGAACGCGGGCGTCGTGTACTTCCAGCACTGCAGCGTCGTCTTGTACGGGTCGCCGCCCGTGATTGCCGCTGCCGCGAACGGCGAGAGCGCGGTTGGCGGTGAAACCTCCGAGAGCACCGCGTAGTAGAAGATGAACATGTGCGCGGCGAACTCGGGCACCTTGAGCGCGATCAGCGCCGGCGCCGCGATCACTGCGCAGATGATGTAGGAGGCCGTGACCGGGACCGCGAGCCCGACGATCCAGACGATGAGCGCGGTGTAGATCGCGGTGAGCAGAAGCGAGTTGCCGGCGTAGGCGAGGACGATGGAGCTGAACTTCAGCCCCAGGCCGGTGAGCGTCACCACGCCCACGATGATGCCGGCCCCCGCGCAGGTGGCGGCGACGTTGAGCACCGCGAGCGAACCGCCCTTCAGGGCCTGCACGAATCCCGAGTCGAGCACGCCGCGGACCAGGGGAGCCTTTCCCCGAAAGATCTCGTACGGCAGGAGCGAGGTATCACGCCGCAGGAAGCTGGTGGCGAGCGACACCGCCGTCGCCCAGAACACGGAGAGCTCGGGCGAGAAGCCCATCAGCATGAAGACGATGATCGACACCAGGGACAGGAAGTGGAACCAGTAGCGCTTCGCGAGGCTCCAGGCCGACTCCACCGACTCGAAGGTCACCTCTTTCATGCCGAACTTGCGTACGTCGATCTCGACCATGATGAACAGGCACAGGTAGTACAGGCCAGTCGGGATCACCGCCATCAGCAGCACGTCGAGATACGAGATCTTGAGGAACTCGGCGATCAGGAACGCCGCCGCGCCGAGCACCGGCGGCGAGATGATCGCCCCCAGGCCGCCGGCCGAAAGCAGGCCGCCCGCCTCCTCCTTGCTGTAGCCGACCTTGGCGAGCATCGGCGCCGCGACCGAGCCGAGCGTCACGGTGGTGGCGACGCCCGAGCCCGAGGGCCCGCCGAGCAGGAACGAGGCGAGCGTCACGGTGCGCCCGGCGCCCGTGGGCTTGCCGCCCATCGCCGAGAAGGAGAAATCGATGTAGAACTTGCCCGCCCCCGAGAACTGCAGGAACGCGCCGTAGATGGTGAACAGGATGATGAGCGTGGAAGACACGCTCACCGCGGTGCCGTAGATCCCCTCGAGCGTCATGTACATGTGCCCGACCAGGCGCGGAATCTCGTACCCCTTGTGCGTCCAGGGGGCCGGAAGGTAGGCGCCGAAAAAGGCGTACAGCAGGAAGCAGCCGGTGACGACCGGGAGAATCCATCCGGTCGTGCGCCGCATCGCCTCGAGCACGAGGACGACGAGCAGCACCCCGAAAGCGATGTCCCAGTCGTTCGGCAGGATCGAGCGGTCGAAGAAATCGTCGCCGCCCAGGATGAGGTAGACCGCGGTCGAGACCCCGCCCAGCGCGAGCAGCCAGTCCCACCACATCACCCGGTGGCGGAAGCGCTTCGCGACCGGGAAGACCAGGAACGACAGGAACAGCACGAACGCCACGTGCGTGGCGCGCAGATGCTCGGGCCGCACGATGTAGTACGCGGCGTAGAGATGAAACAGCGACATCGCGACGAGGACCGTGCCCACCAGCGCCGCGAGCCATCCCGTGTGGCGGTTGTGGACGCCCTCTTCCTGCTCGATCATCGCCTCGGCGCGGGCGAGCGCTTCCTCGCTCACCTCCGCGGCGGGCTGGTGCAGGCGGATCGTCTCTTCGCTCATAGGAAAAAGCCCCGCCGGCCGTGCCGGACGGGGCCTCGCGCGCGCGCCACGCTCAGTCGAGCTTGACGCCCTTCTCCTTGAAGTATTTCAGCGCGCCCGGGTGCCAGGGGATGCCGCCGGTCGCCTCGGTCTTCTGCTTGTCGAGGGTGAAATTCGCGGCCTCCTTGTGCACGCGGATCAGCTCGTCGCGGTGCTCGAAGATCGTCTTGACGATGTTGTACGCGGTCTGGGTGTCCATCTTCTCGTGCGCCACCAGCAGGTTCATCACCGTCGCCTGCTGATTGTCCTTCTCCATGCCCTTGTAGACGTCCTTGGAGATCACGTCCTTCACGTACAGGTTGCCCCACTTCTGGTTCATCGCCGGCACGAGCTCCGCGTGGTCGATCATCTGGATCGTGACCCCGGGCGTGTTGGCGAGATCGGTCACCGCCGCGGTCGGCAGCCCGCCGACCCAGAAGAACGCGTCGATCTTGCGGTCCTTGAGCGCATTCACCGACTCGGCGACGCCGAGACGCTCCCGCGTCATGTCCTTGTCCTTGTCCAGGCCCGCCGCCTCGATGACGCGGAACGCCATCACTTCGGTGGCGCTGCCGCCCGAGCCGGTGGAGACGCGCTTGCCCTTCAGATCCTTGACCGACTTGATGCCGGTCGCGGTGATCGACACCACGTGCATGCGGTTCGGGTACATCACCATCAGTGTGCGCACCGGGACCGCCTTGCCCTGGAATTTCTGCTGGCCCTTGTAGGCGTCGAGCCCGGCGTCCACCATGGTCATTCCCAGGTAGGGCTTGCCGGTGCCGATGAGCTGCAGGTTGGCGACCGAGCCCCCGGTCACCTCGGCCGTCGCCTGCATCCCCGAGACATACTTGGAAAGCACCGCGGCGATGCCGCCGCCGAGCGGGTAGTAGACGCCTCCGGTGCCTCCCGTGCCGATCGAGATGTTCTGCGCCTGCGCAGCGCCCGCGAGCAACGTGGCGGCAAGTACGACGATTGCTTTTCGCATTGGATAGTCCTCCGTGGAAAGCGCGGCGAATTCTACCTTGACTTCACCCCGAGAGCGGCGAGCGCCTCGGCCCGGCGCGCCTGGGCCGCGCTCCTTATCCTCTGGTAAAGGCTGCCGCCGCGGCTGTCCATCGCCACCACCAGCGGCCCGAAGCCGCGCACCCGGAACTTCCACAGCGACTCGGGATGCAGGTCGTCCAGGTCGACGTCCTCGATCGCCTCGACCCAGGTGGTCTCCAGGGCCGCCGCGCCGCCGACGACCGCGAGGTAAGCGCCGCCCAGCTCCGAAAAAGCCTTCAGGGAGTCGTCCCGCAAGCCGCCCTTGCCGATGATCAGGCGCACCCCGCACTGCTGCATCAGCGGACGCGTAAAGCGCTCCATGCGATCGCTGGTCGTGGTCCCCACGCAGACCGGCACATAGCTCGAACCGACTCTCTTCACATTCGGCGCGGTATGAATCACGGCATGCCCTGCCAGATCGAAGCGCGTCCTGCGCCCGCGGTCGAACATGTGGATCTGGGTGGCGTCGCGGATGCCGTACAGGGTGCCGTTCAGGGTGACGGTGTCATCGACTCCGAGGCTTCTTGCCTGTTCTTCCGAAACCGGCGGCCGCAGATCGAAATGGCTCACGAGCCCCCCAGCAGCGCCTTCTTGAGGTCCGCCTGCACCGGGTTCTCGCCGAGCCAGATCCTGAGCAGCCCGCGGTAGAAATCCTCGCCCGGGATAGGCGCCCCCGAGGGCCTGCCTTCGACCGTCAGCTGGGTCCCCGTCCCGGGGACCCAGTCGAGCGTGATGCGCATGCCCTGCTTCGCTTCCTTGATCTCGGCCATGGTCGCGGCGAGCTGCTTCATGCGCGCCTCGAGCGCCTTCATCTGCGCATCGTCGTGGTTGTCGCGCATGCCGTCCTCGAGCGCGCCGGTGAAGGTCGCCGCGTCCACGTTGCGCAGCATGTGGATCGCGACGCGCTTCGGCCCCGCCGCGCCGATCGCGTCCGCCGCCGCGGCCGCCTTCTGCGGCAGGTACAGGCCGATGACGTACACCTGGAAGAAGGCGCGCCTGCGAAGACCCGCTCCGTTCAAGAGGAGCTTCTGATCTTCGTCGGGAAGTTTTACGCCCGCGACTTCAGCAGGGAAAACCGGAAAAGGAAACGACAGAAAAGCCAGAATCGCAAGCAATCTAAAAGCCATACTCGATTCCCTCCGGCCGGAAGGTCGCGCGCGCGCGGCGCGCCGAGTGGCACTGCATGTTCACCGCCACCGGGTTCATGGTGATGTGCGTCGCCGCGGTCTCGACGTGCACCGCGAACGCGGTCGAGTCCCCGCCCAGGCCCTGCGGCCCTACGCCGAGCATGTTGACCGCGCGCGTCAGCGCCTCCTCGAGCCTCGCGCCCTCCGGGTCCTCGCAACGTGTGCCGAGCGGCCGCGTCGCCGCGCGCTTCGCGAGCTGCAGGCAAAGGTCCGCGGTGCCGCCGACCCCGACCCCCACGATGGTCGGGGGGCAGGTCCTGCCGCCTGCCTCGAGCACGCAGTCGACGACGAAGGTCTTGATCGCGTCGGTGCCCTCGGCGGGCACCGCCATCCTGAGCCAGGAGTTGTTCTCCGAGCCGGAACCTTTGGGGATCATCTCGATCTCCAGGATCTCTTCGCTCTCGACAAAATCAAAATGAATCACCGGCACGCCCCGTCCCGTCGAGGTCTGCTCGTTGGCGCGCGTGGTCGGGTGCACGATCGAGGAGCGGAACGAGTACTCGCGCGTCGAGCGCGCGCAGCCGCGCCGGATCGCGGCCTTCAGCCCCGCGCCGTCCACCTCGACGCCGCGCCCGATCGAGACGTTGTAGATCGGGATGCCGGTGTCCTGGCACAGCAGGTTGCCGGTCTGCTCGGCGACGCCGATGTTCTTCATCATGGTGCCGAGCACGCGCTTCGCGCCCGCGTCCGACTCGGCCGCGGCAAGCCTGTCGAACCCGTGCTTCACGTCGGGCGGCAGCAGTTTGAGCGCTCGGATATAAAGTTCCTTCGCCGCCTCTTCTACCTGCTGCAGATCTATTTTCACTTCACCTGGATCTTCCGCGCCTTCACCACGTTCTTCCACAGCTCGCTCTCGGCCTTCATCGCGCGGCCCATCTCATCGGGCGTGTTGCCCACCGGCGCCAGCCCCTGCGCGAAGAACTTTTCCTTCAGATCCGGACTCTGGAGCGCTCTTTTCGTGTCCTGGTAGACCTTCTCGATCACGGCCTGCGGCGTGCCGCGCACCGCGACGATCCCGAACCAGCCCGAATTCTCGAAGCCGGGCACCTCGTTCGCGATCGGCGGCACGCCCGGCAGCTGCGGCGCCTCGGTCTTGCTCGTCACCCCGAGCGCGCGCAAGCGCCCGCCCTTGATATGGCCGATCGTGGCGGCGACGTTCGTCACGCAAAAATGCGTTTCGCCCCCGACCAGCCCCGCCAGCCCCGGGCCTTCACCCTTGTAGGGCACCGCGATCGCGTCGATCTTCGCCTGGTAGACGAAGTTCTCGGCCGCGAGGTGCGTCTGCGAGCCGATTCCGGCATGGCAGAAATACAGCTTGCCGGGGTGTGCCCGCGCGGACTGGATCATCTCCTTCAACGTCTTGTAGGGAGAATCCGCCGGCACGGCGAGCACCTGCGGACCGGAAACGACGTTGGTGACCGGCACGAAGTCCTTCTCGGGGTTGTAGTTCATCTTGGCGTAGACGTGCTGGTTCGCCGTCACCACCGAGCCCGAGGGGAAGAACAGCGTGTAGCCGTCGGGCGTGGCGCGCGCGGCTTCCGCGGCCCCCACGCCGCCGCCCGCGCCGCCGCGGTTCTCTATGACCACGGTCTGGCCCCAGATCTGCTGCAGCTTCTGCGCCAGCAGGCGCGCCGAGATGTCGGTGGCCCCCCCGGGCGGGAACGGCACGATGAACTTGACCGGCTTCTGCGGCCAGGATTGCGCCTGCGCGGCGGGCGCGAGCGCCAGCATCGCGGCAAGCAGGACGAGCTTCGCGAAATTTTTCATTGGGTGGACCCTCCTTTCCGCATTCTACAGCGCCAGCGCGAAAGCGAGGCTCACGGCGAGCGCCGCGGCCGCCGCGGCCGCGGCGAGGCTCTTGTGCCAGTCGCGCCAGGGCAGGAATTCGAGCGCGAGCACCCGCAGGCCGCCCCCCAGGTGCGCGGCGAGCGCGAGCACGATGCCCCATTCGGCGAGCTTGACGAGCGGCCGCTCGGTCCAGGCGAGGAACTCGTCGAGCGCCTGCTCGCCTTCGAGCGCGCTGCCGAGCGCGATGAAATGCCCCGGCAGGAAGAGCGCGAGCAGGATGCCCGAGACGCGGTGCACCAGCGCCGCCCAGGTTCCGGTGTGCCGCGTCACGCGAACACCCCGATCACCGCGCGCAGGCCGAGCGCGGCGAGCGCGAGCGCGAGCACTGCGAGCGCCGCGTCGCGCGAGGCGCCGCGCCAGCCGAGCCACTCGGCGAGCACGGGCCTCAGGCCGATCGGCGCGTGCACCGCGACCGCGAGCACGAAAACCGTGTAGAACGCGAGCCAGCCGATGCTCCCGCGCGTGCGCGAGAGGATCTCGACCGCCGAGAGCCCGCCGCGGATGGCGTAGATCATGGTGGCGAGATGCACCACGACGCACAGCGCGAGCACCGCCGCGCTCGCTCTCTGCATTACCCAGAGAAGGGTTTGCGTCTTTTCGCTCAAAGGCCTCCCCGGAGAAGAGCCAAGGAAACTTCCCGCTTCAAGCCCGCGATGCCGGCGGTGGGGGAAAGCTTCTTCGGGCAGCGCTCGGTGCAGCTCATGTGCGTGTGGCAGGCGTGGCAGCCCGCGTCGCCGGCGACGGCGCGCAGCCGCTCGATCCGCTGCACGTCGCGCTCGTCCTTGACCAGCGTCCAGGCGCGGTTGAGCGCCGCCGGCCCGAGGTAATCGGGGTTCCACGATACGACATCGCAAGCGCTGTAGCACACGCCGCAGCCGATGCACTCGATGGCGGCGTCAACCTGCGAACGCGAAGTCGAGTCGGGTCTTACTTTCTCGAAATCGTCTTTCCGGGTAAGACGCCCTTGAAACCGACCCTGGGCCCGGCTCCACTTGTCGAAGAACTCGTGCATGTCCGTCACGAGGTCGCGAATGACGGGAAGATTTCTCAAGGGAGAGATCTCGATCGTGTCGTCGCGCACGACCTTGTCCACGTGGGTCCGGCAGGTCCAGCGCGGCACCCCGTTCACGGTCATCGCGCAGGAACCGCACATGCCGACGCGGCAGGCGAAGCGGTAGGCGAGCGTCGCATCGAGCGAGCGCTGGATGTAGGTGACGACGTCGAGCACCGTCTGGCTCTCGCGGCGCGGGACTTCGAATGCCTGAAATACACCCTCGGCAGTACCGCGCCAGACCCGGACCTGGATCGACGACACGACCTTGCCGCTTAGGCAGCTTTGCGCAGCCCGGCGCGGATCACGATCTCGTCGAAGGGCGCGTGCAACCCCCCGTGCTCGTCCTTCTCCAGCAAGCCCAGGCTCACAAGCGCCTGCACGTCAGTGTGAACGTTCTTGTAGTCGCGATCAAGCGCGCGCGCGAGCGGCCGAATCTGCAGTCCTTCGTTTGCCGCCACGTGACGGATCAGTTCGAGCCGCTTTTCGGATACCGCGCTGAAGAGTTCTGCGATACTTCCGAAAGCGAGCCGCGACGGCGCCTTCCGCCCCGCTTTGACTTGACGCCAAGCGCGTGCGAAAGCCGTCAGTGCCGCGCGCGAACCGAGCACTTCGATCTCAATCCTGTTCATCGCCATCTCCATCCCGCTAACCGGGCACAATCGATCCGAAAATCGTCCAACAGTTTCTCAAGCGACTCGAAATGGTAGGTTTCTTCCTGATCGCCGACATGCCGATGATCGCCTTTGCCAGCTTCGTTGTCGTAACGCACCAGGCAAAGCCGCCCACGCCCGCAGAAGAGCCTGTACTTCAGCCCGTGCGGCCTATCCGCGGAGCGCTGCGGCAGCGCCCAAACCACCATCTCCACCGTGACACCGCCTTGCTTCGCCCGGTAGCGGAACAGCTGCCGCGCCCGCATGATGGTGTATCATACCATCATGGCTGGCGATCGCGCAGACGCTAATTTGTCGTCAAAGGCGGCGGTCAGGCGAAAATGGCGACGCTTGACCCTCGAAGCGCTCGCGGACGTCAAGGCGAACCGCGCACACGATCACGCGGAAATCGAGGTCTGGGCAACCGGTCTCGGTGCGCCAAGACGCAAGGCTCGGTTCCACGCCCGCGAAGACCGCTGACTCACACAAGACCGGTCAGAATCTCCGTCAATTCTGCAGGCGCGCTCACCATGAGGTCGTGCCCCGTCGCGAGCGCGATCACGTCCCAGCCGGCGAGCCGATCCCGCTTCATGGCCGCCAGGGCGGCGAGCGCCGGCCTGGTGCAGTCGACGTACACCTTCGGCACGCCGTTGCCGACCGGGCCGCCCCAGCGGTTCCTGTGCTCGAAGGCCGCGAACGGGTGCGGCGTCATGCGCCGGCGCACCCACTCGGCGTCGGCGGCGTCGGCGAAGCCGTAGATCGCCGGATCAGGCGGCGGGATCGCTTTCACGCCGTTCGTCATCACGGCCGACCTGCGGCGCGCCTCCGCGATCTCGGGCGGAAAGGCCTCCGCCCAGGACTCGCCGTCCTGCACGAGCAGCGCGTCGAGATACACGAGCCGGCGCAGCCGCGCCCTGGCGCGCGCAGCGACCCCGGTGATCACCATCCCCGCGTAGCTGTGCCCGGCGAGAACGACGTCCTCAAGCTCCTCGGCCTCCAGCAGGCCGAGCACGTCCTGGATGTGCGTGTCGACGTCGACCGCGGGCGTGAGCAGGTGCGCGCGCTCGCCAAGGCCCGTCAGCGTCGGACAGAAAACGCGGTGGCCCTTTGCCGCGAGCAGACCGGCCACGCGCCGCCAGCACCAGCCGCCGTGCCAGGCGCCGTGAACCAGGACGTATGTTCTACGCTGATTCGTAGAGCCTCGTCAGCACGAACTCGCGGTGCCCCAGCGCCTCGGCGGCGGTGAGGCGGCCGTTGGCGGTGCGGAACATGCACTCGAGCAGCCTGTCGCCCGCCTGGTCCATGTTGAGCTCCTTGCGGGTGATGCCCGAGACGTCCAAGTCGAGGTGGTCGGACATCAGGCGCACGGTCCTCGGGTTGGCGCAGAGCTTGATCACCGGCAGGATCGGGTTGCCGATCACGTTGCACTGCCCGGTCGGGAAGAAATGCACCACGAAGCCGGCGGCCGCGCACAGCGTCACCATCTCGGCGGCGGCCGAGGACGAATCCATGAACCACAGGCCCGGGCCGGTCGGCGTTTCCGCCTTGTCGAGCACGCCGTCCACCACGCATTTCCTGCCGATCTTCTGGATGTTGCCGAGCGCCTTCTCCTCGATGGTGGTGAGGCCACCCGCGATGTTGCCCTTGGTCGGCTGCGAGTCCATGAGGTCGCTCGTCTTGTGCCGGTCGATTACCTGCTGGTAGCGGTCGAACATCGCCTGGAATTTCTTCCTCACCTCGTCGTTGCGGCAGCGCGCCGCCACCAGGTGCTCGCCGCCCGTGAGCTCCGTGGTCTCGCCGAAGACCAGCGTCACCCCGTGCGGGTAGAGCTTGTCGAAGGCGTTGCCCACGCAGGGGTTGGAGCCGATTCCCGAGGTGGTGTCGGACTCGCCGCACTTGGTCGAGACCCAGAGGTCCTTGAGCGCGCGCTCCTCGCGCCGCAGCTCGGAGGCCCACTGCGCGAACTCCTTCGCCGCCTGCGAGGCGCGCTTCACCGTCTCCGGGTCGCCGTAGCCCTCGATGCCGAAGTACTTGACGGGCTTCCCGGTCTTCGCGATGCCGTCGGCGACCTTCTTCGCCCACTGGTCCTCGATGCCGATCACCACCGCCGCGGCGACGTTCGGGTTCGCACCCGCGCCGATCAGCGTGCGGAAGTGCAGCTCGAGGTCGGCGCCGAACTGCAGCCGGCCGTACGGATGCGGAATCGCCATCACGCCCTTGATGTTGTTTTCCACCGCTTGCGCGGCGGCATTGGAGAGGTCGTCCACGGGGATGATGACCACGTGGTTGCGCACGCCGACGCGGCCGTTCTCGCGCCGGTAGCCCCAGAAAGTCGCCTTCGCGAGATCCATGCTCACCACCTCTTCGTCCTCAGGTTCTGGATATGCGTGTGCTCGCCGACGGCAATCGGCGCCACGACCTTGCCGATGTCCACGCCGTACTTGATCACGGTGTCGCCCGGCCTGTAGTCCCTGAGCGCCACTTTGTGGCCGATCGGGATATCGGTTTTCGCCGTCAGCTTGATTTCCTTGTCCTGCTCCATGATCCAGCCGTTGAGCGCCTGTCCCGCTTTCACGCCCTCGACGACGACCACGCCGACGCCGTCGCCTTCTTCATGCACGACGAAATGAATCATCTGCTGCTCCGCACGTTTCCTCCGGGGAGCCGTTATTCTAGTCGCATGTCCGGTCGCCGAGAGTTCCTGAGGCTCGCCGCCGCCCTCGGTGTTTCGCACGCGCTTGCGCTGCGCGCGCGCCCCGCGTTCGCCTCCGACCCGTTCGCGCTCGGCGTCGCCTCCGGCTACCCGCGCCCCGACGGCATGGTGCTGTGGACTCGCCTGGTCGGCGGTTTTGATCATGGGCAGGTTCCCGTGCGCTGGGAGCTCTCGAGCAACGAGAATTTTTCTTCTGTAGTTCTGTCTGGAAGTGCCACCGCAACAGCGGACTGGGCACATTCCATCCACGTCGAGCCGCGCGGCCTCGCGCCCGACCGCTGGTACTGGTATCGCTTTCACGCCGGCGACGCGACCAGCGCCGTCGGGCGCACGCGCACCGCGCCCGCCGCCGGCGCCGCGGTCCCGCGCCTGCGCTTCGCGTTCGCCTCCTGCCAGCAGTACGAGCAGGGCTGGTACACGGCGCACCGCCATCTCGCGGCCGAGGACCTCGATCTCGTCGTCTTCCTCGGCGACTACATCTACGAGTCCTCCTGGGGGCGCGAGCACGTGCGCAAGCACGAGGGCGGCGAGCCCTACACGCTCCGGGAGTACCGGGCGCGCTACGCGCACTACAAGTCCGATCCGGACCTGCAGAAGTCGCACGCCGCGTTCCCCTGGGTCGTCACCTGGGACGATCACGAGGTCGACAACGACTACGCCGCCGATCGGCCGGAGGACGGCATGCCGAGGGAGCGGTTCCTCGCGCGGCGCGCCGCCGCCTACCGTGCCTACTACGAGCACATGCCGTTGCCGGCGAGCATGCGCCCGAGCGGCCCGGACATGCGCATCTACACGCACCTCGACTGGGGACGCCTGGCGCGGTTTCTCGTCGTGGACGACCGCCAGTACCGCGCACCGCAGGCCTGCCCCGCGCGGCCCGGCGGCTCTACGGTGGCCGATCCGGCGACCTGCGCCGAGATCGACGATCCCGGGCGCTCGATGCTCGGGGCCGCGCAGGAAGCCTGGCTCGAGCGCGAGTTCGCAAGGTCGCAGGCGGGCTGGAACATCCTCGCCCAG
>JBFLYF010000419.1:0-2327 GCA_040756795.1 Pseudomonadota bacterium | reverse complement strand
GGAAGCTTCACCGACCAGGGAATCCGCGGCATCAAGGACTCGCCCAAGCGCGCCGACGCCTTCAAGGCGATGGCGCAGAAGGCCGGGTGCAAGGTGAAGGAGATCTACTGGACGCTCGGGCACTACGACATCATCACGATCGTCGAGGCGCCCGACGCGGCCGCGGCGACCTCGCTCGGGCTCGCCGTCGCCTCGCTCGGCAACGTGCGCACCGAGACGCTGACCGCGTTCGGCCCGGAGGAATTCGGCAGGATCCTCGGCAAGATGCCGTAGCCGCTACACCCGGACGCGGGTCGGCATACAATGCAGTGATGAGCGGCGCCAAGTCCAGGTCGAATGCGAATCTGCCGGTCCAATCGGACCGCGATGCGCGCGAGGATGCGCGTCGAAGCGAGGCGCGCGCGCAGCAACGTGCGCGCGACGAGCTGCTTTTGTCGGAGCACGAGCGCATTGCGGCGGAACTCGCTGCCGCGAAGCTCGGCGATCCCGAATTGGCGCGCGCGCGGGAGCAAGTCGGCAAGTGGCGGCGCGATCACACCTGTAGCGATTGGTACGTGCACCGCTGGACGGAAATACTCTCGGGACCACCGACAGCCGTCGCCCAACGATTGCGTGCGCTCGAAGCCGGCGAGCGCATGGCGCTGGTCCAGAATACGCCCTTCGGATTCCTGCTCGCCGAGCAGGTTCGCGGTTGACGCTGGAGCAGCTGGATCGACTGCTCGCGGAAGTCTGCGCGCGGCATCCTGTCGATGCTTTTGTCGTGATTGGCAGTCTTTGCGTCCTTGCGCAGGCGCAGGAACGCGCGATCCCCGAGAAGATGCTGATATCGGTCGAGGTGGATGCATGGCCCGAGGGCGATCCGGCACGCGCTTTCGAGATCGCCAGGGACTTCGGGCTGGGTAGCGCCTTCGAGCAGGAGCACGGCTACTACTTCGATGCCGTGTCTCCGTCGCTCCCGACCCTGCCGGATGGCTGGCGTGAGCGGCTGACCGCGCGCAGGCTGCCGCGCGGTGCGCTCGTCAAGTTCGTCGACCCGAACGACGTGGCCATGGCCAAGCTCGCGCGTGGCGACGACAAGGACCTGAAGTGGGTACGTGCGGGGCTCGACGCCTCGCTGCTCTCGATCGCGACTCTGGTCTATCGCTTTCGCGAGACCGTGTTTCACGACGACGACGAGCGGGAGCGCGTGCGCGCGCTGCTGCGGGAAGAAGCTGAGCGGGCCGGGATTTCGATGTAGGCGAGAAAAAAGAAAGCCCGCCGCAGCGGGCTTGAACTCCCTCTTCCTCCTCGGTAAATCGTTACTTGAGCGCGGCCTCCACGGCGCGCCTCGCCATCACGCTGACGAGGTGCGCGCGGTATTCGGCGCTCGCGTGCAGGTCGGTGTTGAGCCCGTCCTTCTTCTGCTTGATGTTCGCGACCGACTCGGGCGCGAACTTGCTGCTGAGCGCTTTCTCCATGTCCGTCTGGCGGAAGACGCAGGGGCCCGCGCCGGTGACCGCGACGCGCACATTGCCGCCGAAGTCGGCCACGAAAACGCCGACGATGGCGAAGCGCGAGGCCGGGTTCTTGAACTTCATGTAGGCGGCGCGCTTGGGCGCGGGGAAGCTGACGCTGGTGATGATCTCGTCGGGCTTGAGCGCGGTCTCGTACAGGCCCTTGAAGAACTTGTCGGCCTCGTGCTTGCCCTTGCTGGTGGTGATCGTGGCCCCCAGCCCGAGCACGGCGGCGGTGTAGTCGGCCGCCGGATCGTTGTTGGCGAGCGCGCCGCCGAGCGTGCCCATGGCGCGCACCTGCCGGTCGCCGATCTGCGCGGCGAGCGCGGCGAGCGCGGGGATCGCTTTCTTCACCTCGGCCGAATGCGCCACCTCGGCGTGGCGCGTCATCGCGCCGATGGTGACGCCCTTGCCGTCGGCCTTGATGCCGGCGAGGTCCTTGAGGGCCCCCAGGTCTACGATGTCCGAGGGCGAGGCGAGGCGCAGCTTCATCGCCTGCACCAGCGACTGGCCGCCGGCGAGCAGCTTCGCTTCGCCCTTGATGAGCCCCGCGGCCTCGTTGACGCTCGCGGGACGGTGGTACTTGAAGGCATGCATGATGGATTCCTTTCTCAGGCTTTCTTGTTCTTCAGCGCGGTCCACACCGCCTGCGGCGTCGCCGGCATCGGCATGTCCTTGATGCCCAGCGCATCGGTGATGGCGTTCATCAGCGCCGCCGGCGCGCCGATCGCGCCCGCCTCGCCGCAGCCCTTGACGCCGAGCGGGTTGTGGGTGCACGGCGTCTCGCGCGTATCGAGCGCGAAGTTCGGCAGGTCGCTCGCGCGCGGGATGCAG
>JBFLYF010000418.1:0-2328 GCA_040756795.1 Pseudomonadota bacterium | reverse complement strand
AGCCATCCTTTGTTCTTCTCGCAGCGATATCCATGCAGGACACCTTTGCACCGCCATGTATTGATCGTAGTCTCGCACACTCCGAGCTTTCTTGCCAGCTCTTTGGCGGTGAGGAGCCCGGCGTGGTGGAGGCGATGCTTGTGAGTTTGCGCTCCTCGTGCGTAAAGAATCCAACGAAGGCTGGTGAGTGTGAAGGGGTCTCCAGCGCCCGTGCGGAGGCCGCGCTGATTGAGTATGTCGACGGTCTGCCGTTCGGAGTGATGATCGAGAAGCTCATCAATCTGAGAGAGCACATCGTCGGGCGTCTTTCGTATCTGCCAGGCATTCAGCGGCAGCGGGACAGTGAGTCTGGTCGTCGCGCCGCCCCGGAATCGAACCTGCGCGAGGATCTCGCTATCCCGCACAAGGGTGACATCCTCGATGAGGAGTGCGAGCATGCGCTTGCGGTCCCGATCCGATGTCTGGGGATCACTCCAGAGTGCGGGGAAGTCCCGCGTCAGTTGAAGAAGACGACGGCGGTGCTCTTCACCCAGTGCCTCGCGATCACGAGCTCGTTGGCGTTCATATCTGTCCTGCTCCTCGCTGAGGGCGCGTAGCTTCTGGTTCCATTCCGCTTCCAGTGAGTCCGCCACGAGCCGGTTGGCGGGATCGACGTGCATGTATCGTCGCCGGGCACAGTCCGCCTCGTAGCGCGCACGCTCTACTTGCTGCTGCCGCAGACGATCGGCTTCCTCCATCTGAGCCTGGATCTCCTGTTGAACCGCCAGCGATACATCCACCGCCATCGGGCTCATCGTCTCTACGACCAGCTTCCCCACCGCTGCGTCGACTCCGGCGCCGCAAATCGTTTGGCAGACAGGTGAACCGTCCTCCATGTACAGACGATTGCAGATGTACTGGGGCACCAGGCGCACTCCACGACGCGCGTACCGCACCGACATCCTGTTTCCGCATCGGCCACAGACAACACGTCCCTGCAGCAATGCCGGACCTTCTCGGGGCGGGCCATGATGCCGATCCGCTCCGTGGGCCAGCGCACACTCGCGCAGGCGTCGCAGGTTGTTCTCGTATTCTTCCCAGCCGATGTATCCAGCATGTGCGTCGCGAATGAGAGTCAGCCACTCCTCACGCGGTATGACAATCTTCTTCGTGCTGCCATCCGGCTGCTGCCGCGATCGCACTCGTCCGAACACGTAGGCGCCGGCGTAGCGTGGATTGCGCAGCATCGAAAGGACCTGCCGGACGGCCAGGGGTCCCCAGTGAGCTCCGTCTTGCCCTGACTCCCGGCCCTTTGGAAACAGCAGCCCATTTGCGCGGAAATGCTTCACCGTGCCGTGCGCCGTGCCTGTGCGCGCATACGCAGTGAAGACGAGGCGAACACTATCCTGAATTTGCTTGTCCGGGTCCAGAACCACCCGCCCCTGCCCATCGTAAACGAGGCCGACCGGAAGACGATTGTGCAGCTCTCCCCGGCGCGCCTTGTTCAGCAAACCTCCACGCATACGCGCCCGAAGAAAGTGGATCTCCGCCTCAGACATCGTCCCCTTCAGCCCGAGAAGCAGTCGATCGTTAAAGTTCGCCGGATCGTAGAGCCCGTCCTCATCCAGAATCAATGTATCCGTCATGGCGCAGATCTCGAGTAGCCGGTGCCAATCGCTCGAATTGCGAGCAAGCCGGCTTACCTCCAGGCCCATCACGATGCCGGCATGTCCCAGCCCCACCTCCGCAACGAGCTTCTGGAATCCTTCGCGCGGTACGGCTGAGGTACCCGAAAGCCCGAGGTCCCTATCGATCACTTCAACCTGTTCGACGGGCCACCCCATAGCAATCGCCCGCTCCTTCAACGCGTACTGCCGCTTGGTGCTCTCCGCGTTTTCCATGACCTGCCGCAACGTGGATTGTCGCACGTAGAGGTAGGCATCCCGCTTCAGATGACCCGCAGTCACCTTGTTCTGATTCTCCATCGTCAATTCCTCCCTTCCAATCGCCTCCCCTGGATCAGCTCCGCAAGGACTATTTTCAGATCACCGCAGTCACCAGCCGCGACTGGCAGCGAACCCTCGCCCGAGCCAGACCGGCAATCCCCCAAACCAGGGCCTCGCTCCAGGCACACATCCGCCCATGCCCACATCCCGTCACGGAGAAACACCCCCAACCCCGGCGAGTGCACGAAGACGTGTCGGCCTTCCAACGCCTCCGCCCGCATTTGCTCGTAAAGTGCCGACACCACCCCCGGCTCCGCGTGACTCCACCTGGTACGATCGAGCGCGCTATCGGCGCCGTTTTTTTTCTTCCGAGCGAGCGCGCGCTCGATCGTTCGAGGGTGGA
>JBFLYF010000417.1:0-2339 GCA_040756795.1 Pseudomonadota bacterium | reverse complement strand
GAGATGGCGCGCGGCCTGTCGTCGCTGCACGTGCTTTTCCCGCCGGGCGGGGACGCGGCGCTGCTGCGCGAGGCCGGCATGCTCCTGCGGCGCACGGTGCAGTTCCACTGGCGCAACGCCGGCTACGCCGATTTCGAGGAGTTCCTTTCGCGCATGACCCGGCCGCGGCGCAAGAACATCCGGCAGGAGCGGCGCCGGGTGCGCGAGGCGGGCGTGCGCCTGCGCTGGCTGCGCGGCGGGGAGATCGAGCGGGCGCATTGGGAGTTTTTCGAGCGCTGCTACCGGCGCACCTACGCCGCGCACCGCTCGCGCCCCTACCTCAGCCTCGAGTTTTTCCTGCGCCTGGGCGAGACCCTGCCGCGCCATACGCTCATGCTCCTCGCCGAGCGCGGCGGCCGGCCGATCGCCTCGACCCTGCTGCTCGTATCGGGCGAAAGGATCTTCGGCCGGTACTGGGGCGCGGTCGAGCACGTGCCGCTGTTGCATTTCGAGTGCTGCTACTATCAGCCGATCGAGTTCGCCATCGCCCACGGCCTGCAGACCTTCGAAGGCGGCGCGCAGGGCGAGCACAAGCTGTTTCGCGGCCTGATGCCGGCCGAGACGCTGTCGGCGCACTGGCTCGGGCACCCGCAGTTCGCGCGCGCGATCGAGGACTACCTGGCGCGGGAGACGGCGGGGATCTCGCGCTACGTCGACGAGCTGCACGAGCACTCGCCCTTCAGGACACCGGCAGCCGCCACGCAATCCTGATCCCATCTTCTTTCTCGTGAGGACCCAATGAGGCTCAAAGACAAGGTCGCAATCGTCACCGGCGCGGGCAGCGGCTTCGGCGCCGGGATCGCCCGGCGCTTCGCCGAGGAAGGCGCGCGCGTGGTCGTGGCCGACATCGCCGAGGCCGCCGGCCAGCGCATCGCGGGCGAGATCAGCACCGCCGGCGGCCGCGCCCTGTTCGTGCACGCCGACGTCACGCGCGGCCACGACTGGGCGAGCCTGGTCGGCGCGACGCAGGCCGCGTTCGGGCGCCTGGACGTCGTGGTCAACAACGCCGGCTGGACCCACCGCAACAAGCCTTACCTCGAGGTGACGGAGGCCGAGTTCGACAAGGTCTACGCGGTCAACGTGAAGAGCGTCTACCTCTCCGCGCTGCACGCGGTGCCGGTGTTCCGCAAGCAGGGCGGCGGCGCGTTCGTCAACGTCGCCTCGACCGCGGGCGTGCGCCCGCGCCCCGGGCTCACCGTCTACAACAGCTCCAAGGGCGCGGTGATCCTGATGTCGCGCTCGATGGCGGGGGAGTTCGGCCCGGACCGGATCCGCGTCAACTGCGTCAACCCGGTGTTCAGCCCGGAAACCGGCCTCTCGGCCGACTTCGCCGGCGGCGCGGTGACCGAGGAAGCCAAGAAGCGCTTCCTCGCCACGATCCCGCTCGGCCGTTTCTCGACGCCGCTCGACGTCGCCAACGCCTGCCTCTACCTCGCCTCCGACGAGGCCGCGTTCATCAGCGGCGTGTGCATCGAGGTCGACGGCGCGCGATCGGTGTAGCTATTTCGCGCGTTGCTTGTCGTGCCGCTGCTTGGCGATGCGGCGGCTCTGCTGGTCCTGCGCGCGCTCGATGCGGCGGCGCTCCTTCGCGCTCACCTTGCCGTCGGCGGTCGCCTTGTCCTCCATCTTCTGCACCCGCGCCTGGCCCTTCTCCAGCCGCGCCGCCTCCTTCTGCGTCAGCTGCCCCGAGCTCACGCCCTTGTCGATGCGCTGTTGCTGCCGCTCCTGGCGCTTGTCGATGCGCGGCGCGCTCGTAGTCTGCGCGAGCGCGGGAAGCGCGAGCGCGGCGCCAACGATGACTGCGGCAAGTTTCACGGTTTTCATGGCTTGATCCTCCTCTGTTGGACTCTGAAGTAACGTCTCGTTGACGATTCCGTTTACCTGAAATCCGGCCCGATCCGGTCCAGCCGGTCGGTGACCAGGCACTCCACGCCCCAGCCGAGCAGCTTCTTCGCCGCCCTGCGGTCGTTCACCGTCCAGCAAAGCAGCGCGTACCCCGCGGCGTGGACCTCGTCGGCCAGCCGCTGCGTGACGGCGCGGTAGTTGCAGTGCAGCGCGACGCAGCCGAAATCGCGCATCAGCTCGCGCCAGTGGCGCGGCACCCGGCCCACCAGCAGGCCGCGCGGCAGCTCGGGCGCGGCCGCCGCCGCGGCGGCGAGAGACACGGTGGAGACGGAAGAGACCACGGGCGCAAGGCCCGCGCCCTGCCAATGGGCGCGCGCGGCGCGCGCCACCGCTTCGCCCGTACGGCGCTCGTGGCCGAGCGCGGGCTTCACCTCGACGTTGGCCCAGACGCCGAG
>JBFLYF010000416.1:0-2354 GCA_040756795.1 Pseudomonadota bacterium | reverse complement strand
AGCGCGGCTTCGCCGTCCGACTGCAGCGCCGAGACCGCCTCGGCGAGCGTCGGGAACGGGCCGTATTCCTCCTTGCCGTCCTCGCTCAGGCAGTAGAAGCCGCCGGGCTTCTCGACGATCCGCGCCCGCTCGCCCTCGGGAGGGCCGGCGGGCTTGATCTTTGTCTTCCTCATGCTCGCTCCATACTAGCCCTATTGTGCACTATTTGAGCCCCGGCCTGACATGTCCCCGAAGAATTGCGGCCTGAGCGCGGGCGAGGCGCGCGCGCGCCTCGCCGCGGAAGGCCCGAACGCGCTGCCCGCCGCGCGCGGCCGCGGCGTGCTGGCGAGCACGCTCGGCGTGCTGCGCGAGCCGATGTTCCTGCTGCTGGTCGCCGCCACGGGCGTGTACCTGCTGGTGGGCGACCTGCGCGAGGCGCTGGTGCTCGGCGCCTCGATCCTGGTGGTGCTCGCGATCACCGTGGCGCAGGAGCGCAAGGCCGAGCGCGCGCTCGAGGCGCTGCGCGACCTGTCCAGCCCGCGCGCGCTGGTGGTGCGCGACGGCATCGAGCAGCGCATCGCCGGCGCCGAGGTGGTGCGCGGCGACCTGCTGCTGCTCGCCGAGGGCGACCGCGTGCCGGCGGACGCGCGCCTCGTCCGGTCGAACGAGCTCGCGCTCGACGAGTCGCTGCTTACCGGGGAGTCGCTGCCGGTCGACAAGCTCGAGGGCGAAGTGTTCTCGGGCACGCTGGTGGTGCGCGGGCAGGGGCGCGCCGAGGTCACCGCGACCGGCGCGCGCAGCGCGCTCGGCCGCATCGGCGCCTCGCTCGCCGCCCTGCAGACCGAGAAGACGACGCTCGAGCGCGAGACCGCGCGCATCGTGCGCTTCGTCGCGGCGCTCGCGATCGGGCTCTCGGTGCTGCTCGCGCTGTACTACGTGTGGCTGCGCGGCGACTGGCTGCCGGGCATCCTCGCCGGGCTGACGCTCGCGATGGCGATCCTGCCCGAGGAGTTCCCGGTGGTGCTCACCGTGTTCCTCGCGCTCGGCGCCTGGCGCATCTCGCGCCACGGCGTGCTCACGCGGCGCATGCCGGCGATCGAGATGCTCGGCGCCGCGACCGTGCTGTGCGTGGACAAGACCGGGACGCTGACCGAGAACCGCATGGCGCTCGCCGAGCTGCGCGCCGCGCCCGGGGCGAGCGAGGACTCGCTGCTCGAGGCGGCCGCGCTCGCCTGCGAGCTCGAGCCCTTCGACCCGATGGAGCGCGCGATCCTCGAGCGCGCGGCGGCCGGCGCGCCCGGGGCCGCGCGGCTGCGCCGCGAGTGGCGCCTGGAGCGCGACTACCCCATGACGCCGCGCTTTCTCGCCGTGTGCCACGTCTGGCGCTCGCCGCAGGGCGCGCGCCGCGTGGCGCTGAAGGGCGCGCCGGAGACGGTGCTGCCGCTCTGCGGCCTGCAGGGCGCGCTGCCGCAGGCGGCGGCCGACGCCGCCGCGCGCGGCCTGCGGCTGCTCGCGGTGGCCGAGGCCGAATGGGACGGCGGGCCGCTGCCCGACGATCCGCGCGCCTACGCCTTTCGCTGGCGCGGCTTCGCAGCGCTCGCCGACCCGCTGCGCGGCTCGGTTCCGGCCGCGGTGGCCGAATGCCGGCGCGCCGGGATCCGCATCGTCATGATCACCGGCGACTACCCCGGCACCGCGCTCGCGATCGCGCGCGCGGCCGGCATCGACGCCGGGGCGGGCGTGCTCACCGGCGGGGAGCTGCGCGCGATGGACGACGCGGCGCTCGGCGCCGCGGCGCGGCGCGTGTGCGTGTTCGCGCGCATCACGCCGGAGGAGAAGCTGCGCCTGGTGCGCGCGCTGAAAGATGCGGGCGAAGTGGTGGCGATGACCGGCGACGGCGTCAACGACGCGCCGGCGCTGAAGGCGGCGCACATCGGCGTGGCGATGGGGCGGCGCGGCACGGACGTGGCGCGCGAGGCCGCGGCGCTGGTGCTCACCGAGGACGATTTCGGCTCGATCGTCGCCACCGTGCGGCTCGGGCGCCGCATCTACGAGAACATCCGCAACGCCATGCGCTACATCGTCGCGGTGCACGTGCCCACCGCCGCGATGTCGTTCCTGCCGCTCGCGCTGGGCTGGCCGCAGCTCTTCTACCCGGTGCACATCGTGTTCCTGGAGTTCGTCATCGACCCGGCCTGCTCGATCGTGTTCGAGGCGGAGCGCTCGGAGGAGGACGCCATGCGGCGGGTGCCGCGCGACCCGGCGGAGCCCCTGTTCAGCGGCGCGATGCTCGCAGCCAGCCTGCTCGCGGGCGTGGCGCTGCTCGCCACGGTCGCGCTCGCCTACGGCTGGGCGGTCGGCGCGGGCCGGAGCGA
>JBFLYF010000415.1:0-2355 GCA_040756795.1 Pseudomonadota bacterium | reverse complement strand
ATTACACGCGCGTCACGCTCGAGTCGAAAGCCGAGCTCCGGTTCTCGGTGTTCGGCGTCAAGAGCCCCGAGCGCCTGGTGGTGGATCTCGAGGGCGCGGAGCTCACCGCCGCGCTCGCCGAGCTGGACGGCAAGGTCACCACGGGCGACCCCTACATCGAGAAGCTGCGTGTCGCGCGCAACCGGCCGGGCGTGGTGCGGCTGGTGCTCGACCTCAAGTCCGAGGTGAAGCCGCAGGTCTTCACCTTGAAGCCCATCGCCGACTACGGCCATCGCCTGGTGCTCGACCTCTACCCGGTGGTGCCCCCCGATCCGCTCGCCGCGCTGATCGAGCAATCCGAGAAAAAGGTGCCGCGAGCGGTCGAAAGCCAGCCGGAAAAGGCTTCCGAAGAGCCGAAGGTCGCCCGCCTGGCGACGATCGTCATCGATCCCGGGCACGGCGGCGAGGACCCGGGGGCGCTCGGGCGCCTGGGCTCGCGCGAGAAGGACATCACGCTCACGATCGCGAAGCGCCTGAAGGGGCTGATCGACGCCGAGCCGGAGATGCGCGCGCTCCTGACGCGGGACGCCGACTACTACCTGCCGCTGCAGATGCGGGTGGAAAAGGCGCGGCGCGTCAAGGCGGACCTGTTCGTCTCGGTGCACGCCGATGCCTTCATCCGGCCGCACGCGCGTGGCTCGAGCGTGTTCGCGCTCTCGGAGCGCCGCGCCACCTCGGAGGCGGCGAGGTGGCTGGCGAAGAAGGAGAACGAGGCCGATCTGGTGGGCGGCGTCAACCTCGACGTCAAGGACCGCTACCTCGCGCAGACGCTGCTCGACCTCTCGCAGACCGCCACCATCGACCACAGCCTGCGCCTGGGCAACGCGGTGCTCGGCGAGCTCGGCCAGGTGAACACCCTGCACAAGGCGCGCGTGGAACAGGCGAGCTTCGCGGTGCTGAAAGCGCCCGACGTGCCCTCGATCCTGGTGGAGACCGCGTTCATCTCCAACCCCGAGGAGGAGAAGCGCCTGAACGACGAGGCCTACCAGGAGAGTATCGCGCGCGCCATCCTCGCCGGCATCAAGCGCTACCTCGCCAGGCACCCTCCCCGGCCGCAATCACCTCTAGCGCTGCACTGAGCGCGCTCTCAGCCAGGCGTAGATGCCCGGCGAGATCGATATCAGGACGATTCCGATGATGACGATCGTCAGATTAGCCTTCACTTCCGGAATATTTCCAAAGAAATACCCCGCCGTACACAACGACAGCACCCAGGCGAGCGCGCCGACCACGCACCAGCCGATGTAGCGCGCGTAGGGCATCGCGCCGATGCCGGCGACGAAGGGCACGTAGGTGCGCACGATCGGGATGAAGCGCGCGAGGATGATGGTCTTGCCCCCGTGCCGGTCGTAGAAGTCGTGCGCGCGCTTCAGGTGCGCCGGGTTGAACCAGCGCGAGCGCTCGTAGTGAAAGACCCTCGGCCCGACGTAGCGCCCGATCCAGTAGTTGCAGTTGTCGCCGGTGAGCGCGGCGCACACCAGCACCGCCATGACGAGCGCGATGTCCATGCCGCCCGCGGCGGCGAGCGTGCCGGTGACGAAGAGCAGCGAATCCCCGGGCAGGAACGGCCAGATGACCAGGCCTGTCTCGATGAACACGATGACGAAGAGCAGCGCGTAGACCCAGGCGCCGTGCGCGGCGACGAACTCGGCGAGATGCACGTCCAGGCGCATCGCGATGTCCCACGCCGAGGCGAGAAGCTCCATGGCCGGATTCTATATACTCCGCGCATGCCCGCGATCCGGATCCTGCCCGAGCTGCTGGTCAGCCAGATCGCGGCAGGAGAGGTCGTAGAACGCCCTGCATCGGTGCTGAAGGAGCTGCTCGAGAACGCGCTCGACGCCGGCGCGCGGGAAATCCAGGTGACGCTCGAGCAGGGCGGCGCGAAGCGCGTGCAGGTGGATGACGACGGCGAAGGCCTCGCGCGCGACGACCTGCCGCTCGCGCTCGCGCGCCACGCCACGAGCAAGATCCGCACGCTCGAAGACCTCGAGGGCGTGGCGACGATGGGGTTTCGCGGCGAGGCGCTCGCCTCGATCGCCTCGGTGGCGCGCCTCACCATCGCTGCGCGCCGGGCCGATTCACCCCATGCCTGGAAAATTGAAGCCCAAGGAGGCGACATCGGCGAGGTCGCGCCGACGGCGCGCGCGGCGGGCACCACGGTGCGCGCCGAGGACCTGTACTTCAACACCCCGGCGCGGCGCAAGTTCCTGCGCGCCGAGGCGACCGAGTTCGGGCATTGCGAGGAGGTGTTCCGGCGCATCGCGCTCGCGCGCCCGGAGATCGCCTTCGCGCTGACGCACAACGGCCGCGTCT
>JBFLYF010000414.1:0-2423 GCA_040756795.1 Pseudomonadota bacterium | reverse complement strand
GACGGAGCCCGATCTCTCGGCCGTTTTCGAAGGGTGCTTCGGGAGCTCGGGCTCCGTCCCCGATTTGCCCATCAGCCGGTCGAATTCGACCGCCACCTTGGCGTCGTTGTCGAGCATCTCCTGCGCGTTGGTGTTCGCGTACTGGATGCCGCCGAGCTCGGTGTAGGCCTTCTGCACGCGCTCGCTCCACAGGCCGATGTCGCGCACCGTGGGGACGATGCGGGAAAAAAGGCGTTTCCGGAACCGGATCTGGCCTTCGGCGTTGTCCAGGGTGGTCAAGACTTCCTTGGAATCAAAACCCAACCGGTCCCACATCTCGGGCGAGTTGAAGCGGTCGCGCAGGTGGTACGAGCCCTCGATGACGAACTCCTCGCGCTCGCGCCGCTCGGCCTCGGTGAGCTGCGGGTAGTAGTCGCGCAGCGCGAGCCGCCCGAAGGCGACGTGGCGCGCCTCGTCCTGCATCACGTAGGCGTTCACCTGGCGGCAGAGCGTGTTCTTCGAGTAGTCGCGGATGCGCTGGAACGCGACCAGCGCGAGGCCCTCGATCAGCACCTGCATGCCGAGGTAGGTGAAGTCCCAGCGCGCATCGCCGAGCGCCTGCTCGAGCAGCGTCTTCAGGGGCTTGGAGATCGGGTAGACGAAGCGGAACTTCTCCTTGAGCAGCCGGCGGTAGGCTTCCACGTGCCGCGCCTCGTCCATCACCTGGGTCGCGGCGTAGAACTTGGACTCGATGCGCGGCACGTCCTGCACGATGCGCGCCGCGCACACCAGCGCGCCCTGCTCGCCGTGCAGGAACTGCGACAGGTTGAACACCTGGCTGTGGTAGCGCAGCTCGACGCGCTGTCTTTGGGAGAGCTTCGCCCAGAGCGGCGTGCCGAAGAGCGGCACCACCTGGTCGTCCATCTGCATCGGGTCCTCGGGGTCGACCGGCAGGCTCCAGTCGATGCGCGCGTCCGCGTCCCACTGCTCCCGCTTGCCCTTGGCGTAGAGCGCGAGCAGGTCTTCCGAGGTCGCGTCGTAATTCCAGGTGAAGGTCACCTCGCCCGTGGCGGGGAACTTCCACTGCGTCTCCTCCACGGGCAGCGTGTACTTGAATTGCCGGGGCATTTCCTATCCAGTCCGGGAAATTCTCTTGCCGAAAAACCGTTCGAAGCCTTCGGCATCGACGGGCGCGCTGAAGTGGTGCCCCTGCCACTCGTCGCAGCCGAGCGCCGCGAGGCGCGCGAGCTGCGCCCCGCTCTCCACGCCCTCGGCGGCGACGCGCAGGCCGAGCGCGCGCGCCATCGCGGCGATGGTCTGCACGATGGTCGCGTCGTGCGGGTGCGCCTCCAGCTCGCGCAGGAAGGAGCGGTCGATCTTCAGCTTGTCGATCGGCAGCTGGCGCAGGTAGGCGAGGCTCGAGTAGCCGGTGCCGAAATCGTCGATCGCGACGCGCACGCCCAGCTCGCCGATGCGCCGCAGCGTCGCCACGTTCTCGGGCAGGTGCTGGATCAGCACGCGCTCGGTCACCTCGAGCTCGACGCACGCCCCCGGCACGCCGTTCGCCTTCAGCGCCTCGCCGAGCTGCGCCACGTAGGCGTCGCCCTGCGCGAGCTCGTGCGCCGACACGTTCAGCGCGAACCACAGCTTCGGGCCGAAGCCGCGATGCCAGGCCCCGGCCTGCGAGATCGCGCGCTCCATCATCCACGCGCCGAGCGGCCGGATCAGGCCGCAGTCCTCCGCGGCCGGGATGAAGCGGTCGGGCAGCAGCAGGCCCTCCTGCGGATGGTTCCAGCGCAGCAGGGCTTCGGCGCCGATCACCCCCTCCCCCGCCCTGGTCCCCACCACGGGTTGCCAGTGGAGCAGCAGCTCGCCGCGCGCGAGCGCGTGGCGCAGGTCGTTCTCCAGCGCGAGCCTCGCTACGGCGTGCGCGTTCAGCTCGGGGGAGAAGAAGCGGAAGCTGTTGCGCCCGGTCTCCTTGGCGTGGTTGGCGGCGACGTCGGCGTTCTTCAGCAGCTCGCCGAAGTCGCGCCCGTCGTTCGGGTAGACGCTGATGCCGATCGAGGCGGTGACGCTGAGCGTGCGGCCCTCGACGGTGAACGGGCGCGCGAGGATCGCGAGCGCGCGCTGCGCGAGCGTCGCCGCGTCCTGCGAGCTCTTGACGCCGTTCCACAGCAGCACGAACTCGTCGCCGCCCAGGCGCGCGAGCGTGTCGTCGCGCCTCAGCGTCGCGCCCAGGCGCTCGGCCACCGCGCGCAGCAGCGTGTCGCCCGCGGCATGCCCGAGCGAGTCGTTCACCAGCTTGAAGCGGTCGAGGTCCACGAACAGCAGCGCGAGGCTGCCGCGGCTCCTCGCCGCGGCGAGGATCGCCTGGTTGGCGCGGTCGGCGAGCAGCGTGCGGTTGGGCAGGCCGGTGAGCGCGTCGGTGTGCGACAGCCTCTCGA
>JBFLYF010000413.1:0-2427 GCA_040756795.1 Pseudomonadota bacterium | reverse complement strand
CTTCGAGATAGGAATCGGCGAAAGCCGAAACCTCAGCCATCCAGCCCCTGCCAGCGCTTGAGCCTCGCGGAGTGGATGCCGAACAGGTCGAGCACCCGGCCCGTGGTGTGCGCGACCAGATCTTCGATCGACTTCGGCTTCGCGTAGAGCGCGGGCACCGGCGGGAACACGATCCCGCCCATCTCGGTGACCGCGACCATGTTCCTCAAGTGGGCGAGATTGAGCGGCGCCTCGCGCACCAGCAGCACCAGGCGCCGGCGCTCCTTGAGCGCGACGTCGGCGGCGCGCGAGACGAGGTCGCCCGCATGCGCGTGCGCCACCGCGGCGAGCGTCTTCATCGAGCAGGGCGCGATCACCATGCCCTCGGCGAGGAACGAGCCGCTCGCGATCGGCGCCGCGATGTCGCGCGGATGGTAGGCGACCCCGGCGAGGCGCTCGACGTCCTTGCGCGCCAGCCGCAGCTCGTGCCAGCAGTTGAGCGCCCCGGCGTCCGAGAGCACGAGGTGGCCCTGCCAGCCCGGCGCGCGGCGCAGCGCGCGCAGCAGCGCGACGCCATAGGCGGCGCCGCTTGCGCCGGTGATCGCCACCACGAGCCGCTTTTTCGAACGCACCCCCATGCGCGCTAGCCTACCTGATTACAATCGGCAGGTGAACGAAGCGAAGGCCGAGCACGTTCCCGCGCAGCTGATCGCGCTCGTCTTCCTGCCGTTCGCGAGCGGCTTCTTCCTCTCCATCCTGCTGCGCTACGTCAACGCGGTCATCGCCAAGGACCTCGCCGGCGAGTTCGCGCTGTCAGCCGCCGAGCTGGGCCTGCTGACCAGCACCTATTTCCTCGTCTTCGCCGCGTTCCAGGTCCCGCTCGGCGTGCTGCTCGACCGCTTCGGCCCGCGCCGGGTGCTCGCCGCGCTGCTCGTCTTCGCCGCCGGCGGCGCTTTCGTCCTCGGCCTGGGAGTCTCCGGCTGCCTGATGGGCTCGATCAAGGCGTTCACGCTCTGGTTTCCGTTGCGGCGCCTTGCGACGCTGAACGGCTGGATCCTCGCCATCGGCGCGCTCGGCGCGATGTCGGCGACCGCGCCGGTCGAGCTCATCGCCCAGGCGCATGGCTGGCGCGCGATCTTCTACGGCCTCGCGGCCGCCTGCCTCGCGGTCGCCGGGCTGATCTTCTTCGTCGTGCCGGAGAAGCCCCTGCCGGGGGCCGGCGCGAGCTGGAGCCGGCAGTTTTCCGAGCTCGGCGAAATCCTGCGCAACGCCTACTTCTGGCGCGTCGCGCTGCCGCTCATCGTGGTGCACGGCGCCTACCAGGCGCTGCAGGGGCTGTGGCTCGCGCCCTGGCTCGCCGACGTGGCGGGCCTGGCGCGCGGCGCGGTGGCGAACACCCTGCTCGCGGGCTCGCTCGCCTACGGCGTAGGCTCGGTGGTGTTCGGCACCGCGGCCGATCGCATGGCGGGCGCGGGCTGGTCGCGGCTCACCGCCTACAAGCTCGGCATGGCCGTCGCGCTCGCGGCGTTCATCGCGCTCGCCGCGGGAGCGACGAGCGGCGCGCTGCCGCTCGTCGTGCTCTACGGCTTCGGCGCCTGCGCGGCGGCGCTGCCCTACGCGATCCTGTCGCAGCACTTCGCGCCGCATCTCACGGGTCGGGTGATCACCGCATCGAATATTTTCATGTTCGTCGCGTCGTTCGCGTTCCAGTGGGGAATCGGCGCGGTGCTGCGCTTCTGGCCGGCGGTGGACGGCCGCTACCCGCTCGAGAGCTACGCGGTGGCATTCGGCATCGCGGCGGTGCTGCAGCTCGCCACCCTCGCCTGGCTCCTGCCGCTCAGGGAGCCGCTGCGCTAGACTAGCGGTACGGCCGCAATGGGAAACCGTGAGGATCTGATTCGCGTCGCGCTGCTCTGCGCCGCGCTGCTTGTTACCGGCACCGGCGAGGCCGGCAAGCGCATGCCCGTGCGCAAGGAGCCGATCCCCGACACCGAGAGCGGCAGGCCGGCGGCGAGCGCCGAGCGGCCGACCTTCAAGGGCCGGATGCTGATCTACGGCCCGCAGTCGCTGCCGGTGACCCCGCCGCCCGGGCACGTCAAGCCCGCGACCGAAGCCCCGGCTGTCGCCGCGCCCTCGCCCAAACCGGAGCCCGCGCCCGCGCCGGTTGCGGTGCCCGCGCCCAAACCCGAGCCGGCGCCCGCGCCGGTGGCAACCCCGGTCCCCGCGCCGGCACCGCCGGTTGCCACGCCGATTCCGGTCGCACCGCCACCGGCTCCGGTCGCCGCGCCCGCGCCGCCCCCGGCGCCGATCGCCGAACCCAGGCCCGCGCCCGCTCCTCAGCCGCCCGTGGTCGCGACTCCTGCGCCGCCCGCGCCACCGGCCCCGGTTGCCGCGCCCACGCCGCCGCCGGCCCCGGTCGCCGCGCCGGCCCCTGCGACCGTGATCCCC
>JBFLYF010000412.1:0-2445 GCA_040756795.1 Pseudomonadota bacterium | reverse complement strand
GGCGTCTCGCTGCAGATCGCCGCCGGCCAGGTGGCGACGCTGCTGGGCCGCAACGGCATGGGCAAGACCACCACGGTGCGCTCGATCATGGGCATGGTGCGGCCCAAGGGCGGCAGCGTGGAGTTCGAGGGCAAGCCGCTCGTCGGCCTGCCCGCCTACCGCATCGCGCAGGCGGGCATCGGCCTGGTGCCCGAGGGCCGGCAGGTGTTTCCCAACCACACGGTGCGCGAGAACCTGGTCGCGACCGCTCGCGCCGGAGCATGGAATCTCGAAAAGGTCTTCGATCTCTTTCCGGGCCTGAGGGTGAGGGAGGCGAATTACGGCAACCAGCTCTCCGGCGGCGAGCAGCAGATGCTCGCGATCGGCCGCGCGCTCATGACCAACCCGCGCCTGCTGATCCTGGACGAGGCGACCGAGGGCCTCGCGCCCATGATCCGCGCCGAGATCTACCGCTCGATCGAGCGCCTGAAGGCGCTGGGCCTGTCGATCCTCGTCATCGACAAGGACGTCAAGGCCCTGATCCGCGTGGCGGACGTACACTATATGCTGGAGAAAGGCCGCGTCGTCTGGACCGGCAGCTCGAGGGAACTGGCAGCCAACGAGGACGTGCAGCACCGCTACCTGGGCGTATGAGGCGAGAGAACATCGTAGGCCGGGCGAACGTGGAGGACACCCCGCAGCTCGAGGCCTACTACAAGGAGCTCGAGAAGCGCGAGCTGGGCGCGCTGTGGAACGTCGCCAACGAGATCGAGCCCTGGCACCCGCAGCCCGAGTCGGTGCCGATGCACTGGAGGTGGCGCGACATCGAGCCGCTGGTGCGCAGGGCGCCGCAGCTCGTGAGCGCGGAGAAGGCGGCGCGGCGCGTCGTGATGCTGGTCAATCCCGGGCGCAAGGAATGGAGCGCGGCGGTCGGCCTGCTCTACACCGGCGTGCAGATCATGAACCCCGGCGAGTTCACATCCGCCCATCGCCACCAGGCCTCGGCGCTGCGCTTCGTGATGGAAGGGAGAGGCGCCTACACGGTCGTCGACGGCGAGCGCCTGAGCCTCGGCGCGCGTGATTTCGTCCTCACGCCCAACGGCACCTGGCACGACCACGGCGTCGAGGCGGACGGCACGCAGTGCATCTGGCAGGACGGCCTCGACATCCCGCTCATGAATTCCCTGGATGCGAATTTCTACGAGGTGCATCCGCAGACCGTTCAGACGCCTTCGCCGCTTTCGCGCGAGAACTGGAGCAAGCCTTATTCACCTGTTTTTCTTTACAAGTGGGATGAAAGTTACAAAACACTAAGGCGCGATCCGGTTTTTGAATATAAGAATCCCCTGACCGGGGGATCGGTGATGCCCACGATGGGCGCACGGCTCGAGTTGATTTCCTCCGAGAGTAAATTCAAAAGGCACACCGGTAGCGTGATCTACCAGGTCGCCGCGGGCCACGGCTGGTCGGAGGTCGGCGAGCAGCGCTTCGAGTGGGAGGAGAAGGACATCTTCTGCGTGCCTTCGTGGACGCCGTACCGCCATGGCGCTGCCCGGGAAGCGGTGCTGTTTTCGTTCAACGATTTCCCGGCGATGAAATCGTTGAGCCTGTACCGGGAAAAACAAGAGTGATCAGCGCGGAGCAGAACGAGCTGATGACCCGGGTCGGGCCGGGGACGCCCGCCGGCAAGCTGCTGCGCAACTACTGGCAGCCGATTGCACTGGTCGACGAATTCGAGGGTTTATCCAGGCCGGTCTTGCCCATTCAGGTTCTCGGCGAGAAATTCGTCTTGTTCCGCAACGCAAAAACCCAGTACGGTCTCCTCGACCGCCACTGCCCGCATCGCCAGGCGGACCTCGCCTACGGGCGTTGGGAGGACGGCAACCTGCGCTGCGTGTTCCACGGCTGGCTGTTCGACATCGGCGGCAGGTGCCTGCAGACGCCCGCCGAACCCGCGGGCAGCCGGTTGTGCGAGCACATCCGGCAGCGATCCTACCCGGTCGCCGTGAGAAGCGGCATCGTGTTCGCGTGGCTCGGCGAAGGCGTGCCCTCGGCGTTTCCGCATTTCGACTGCTTCACCGCGCCGGACGCCTACACCTTCGCCTTCAAGGGCTACTGGGACTGCAACTGGCTGCAGGCGCTGGAGGTCGGCATCGATCCCTCGCACGCCTCGTTCCTGCACCGCTACTTCGAGGACGAGGACCCGGCCGCCGGCTACGGCCGGCAGTTCCGCGGCACGCCCGCGGACTCGAGCCTGCCGATCTCGAAGCTGCTGCGCGAGCACGACCAGCCCGAGATCGGCGTCGCGCGCACCGACTACGGCATGCGCCTCGTCACGCTGCGCAGGATCGACGAGCGCCAGACCCACGGCCGCTCCACGCACCTGGTCTTCCCGCAGGCCTTCGTCATCCCGATGAACGCCGAGATGACGATCTCGCAGTGGCACGTGCCGGTGGATGATTACGG
>JBFLYF010000411.1:0-2454 GCA_040756795.1 Pseudomonadota bacterium | reverse complement strand
TTCTTGCCGATCAGGAAGCGCGCGGCACGCAGGGATCCTATGGCGTAAGGCATACGGCTGGCCGATTTGTGGGTGATTTCGACGCGCTCGCCGGTGCCGGCGAACAGCACCGTGTGGTCGCCGACGATGTCGCCGCCGCGCACGGTGGCGAAGCCGATCGACGACGGGTCGCGCTCCCCGGTGATGCCCTCGCGGGCGTACACGGCACATTCCTTCAGGTCACGCCCGACCGCCGCCGCGACGACCTCGCCCATCTTCAGCGCGGTGCCGCTGGGCGCATCGACCTTGTGGCGATGGTGCGCCTCGATGATCTCGATGTCGTAGCCTTCCTTGAGCGCCTTGGCCGCGACCTCCAGCACCTTCAGCACCACGTTCACGCCCACGCTCATGTTGGGCGCGAGCACGATGGCGTTGGACTTGGCGTGCTCGGCGATCTGCGCCTTCTGTGCGTCGCTCAGGCCGGTGGTGCCGATCACGGCCTTGACGCCCAGCGCGCGGCAGGCCTCCAGATGGGCCATCGTTCCCTCGGGTCGCGTGAAGTCGATGAGCACCTGGGCGTTGGCGAGCCCGGAGCGCAGATCGGAGGTGATGACCACACCGCTGGCGGCGCCGAGGAACGCGCTGGCGTCCTGCCCGATCGAGGGGCTGGCGGCGATGTCGAGCGCGCCGGCGAGCACCAGGTCGTCGCTGGCGCGCACGGCCTCGATGAGCATGCGCCCCATGCGGCCGGACGCGCCGGCCACGGCCACGCGCAGCGCGCTCACCTGGCGGCCTCCAGCGGCGGGTAGCTGCGCGTGGGGCCGACCGGCTCGACGGGCGCCGCCGCCGGCCGCTCGGGCACCGGCAGCGCCTTGATCTGTTCTTCGGTCAGCGCCAGCGGCGGGGCCTTGCGCGAGGTCTTGAAGGTGTCGATGGAGGCGACGAACTCGCGCTCCTCGGGCAGTTCGCCGCTCGCGTCGAGGCTCTTCAGCGTCTCGCCCTCGAACAGCGCGACGATGCGCCGCAGCTGAGGCTCGGCGCCCTGGCGCCGGATGGTGAACACATAGTCCCAGCGGTCGGCGTGGAAGGCGTCGGCCAGCAGCGGCGAGCCGAGGATGTCGCGCACCTGCGCGCGCGACATGCCCGGCTTGACCAGGGCCACCTGCTCCTTGGTGACCACGTTGCCCTGCACCACCTCGACGCGGTAGGGCGTGATCATGCCGAGGAAGTTGTCGGAAGACTGCAGGGACGCGCAGCCGGTGGCGGCGAGCGCGGCGGCCAGCAGGCACGCGGCGCGGCGGAAGCGAGAGGGCATGGCGGCTTTGGGGATGCGCTCCGGGGCGCGGGGCAACCTCGATATGATCTGCGGATTCTAGCGTTCGGCATCGTCCGGGCCGACCCCACCGCGTGCTGCCATGACCCATGCCGACGAGCTGAAGAACAGCGGCCTGAAGGCCACCCTGCCGCGCATCAAGGTGCTCGAGGTCTTCCAGAAGGGACTCCAGCGCCACATGAGTGCCGAGGACGTCTACAAGCACCTGCTGGCGGAGGGGGCCGACGTCGGGCTCGCCACGGTATACCGCGTGCTGATGCAGTTCGAGCAGGCCGGCATCCTGTCGCGCAATCACTTCGAGGCCGGCAAGGCGGTGTTCGAGCTCAACGAGGGCAAGCACCACGACCACCTGGTCTGCATGGACTGCGGCCGCGTCGAGGAGTTCTTCGACGCCGAGATCGAGAAGCGCCAGAAGGCGGTGGCCGTGGCGCGCGGCTTCGAATTGCAGGAACACTCGCTGTCGCTGTATGCCGCCTGCACCAAGAAGAACTGCCCGCACCGGGGCAAGTGAGCCGCCAGGCTACTCGGAGGCCTTCTGCATCGCGCGCTGGTGGCGCTCGATGAACTCGCGGTAGGTGTCGATCCCGCGCAGCTGCAGGATGGTGTTGCGCACCGCGGCCTCCACCAGCACTGCCAGGTTGCGGCCGGCGTCCACCGCGATCACGGCCTTGCGCACCTGCACGCCGAGGATCTCCTCGTACAGCGGCTCGTAGGGCAGGCGCTCGAACTCGCGGTCCATCGTCTCCTTGCGCACCAGGTGGACGATGAGCTTCAGGCGCATCTTCCGCCGCACCGCCGTCTCGCCGAAGATCGCCTTGATGTCCAGCAGGCCGATGCCGCGCACCTCGAGCAGGTTGAGCAGCAGTTCGGGGCAGCGGCCCTCCAGCGCGGTCTGCGAGACGCGGAACAGGTCCACCGCGTCGTCGGCGACCAGGCCGTGGCCGCGCGAGATCAGTTCCAGCCCGAGTTCGCTCTTGCCGAGGCCGGATTCGCCGGTGAGCAGGACGCCCAGGCCGAGAATGTCCATGAACACGCCGTGGCGCGTGGTGCGCTCGGCGAAGTGCTGGCTCAGGTAGCCGCGCACCACGTCGATCACGTGGCCGGCCGACTCCGCGGTGGAGAACAGCGGAATCTCGGCGCGG
>JBFLYF010000410.1:0-2465 GCA_040756795.1 Pseudomonadota bacterium | reverse complement strand
AGCGCCTCCTCGAGCGCTTGCACCGCATCGGCGTGCGCGTACATTCCAGCCGCCTTGTCGGCAAACCGCGTGAGGTATTCCACCGCCTTGCCGGTCTCCCTGGTTCTCGAGTAGTGATGCGCGAGCCGGTCGTAGGCCTGGTCGAGACGATCCGCGTAGAGGGCCTCGAGGGCGCGGCCGGCGGCAGCGTGGAGAGCCTGACGACGCGCGGCGAGAACGCTCTGGTAAGCGACCTCCTGCGTCAGGGCATGCCGGAACGTGTACTCGATGTCGGGAAAAAGCCGGCTCTCGTAGAGAAACTCGGCGGCCTGCAGGTTGCCGAGACCGCGACGCAGTACCTCATCGGGCTCATCAGCGATGGCCTGCAGGAGCGCAAAGGGTATGTCCTTGCCGATCACCGCCGCCGCCTGAAGCAGCCGCTTGTCCTCCGCCGCAAGCCGATCGATGCGCGCGGCGAGGATCGTCTGGGCCGTAGCCGGGATCTGAATGCTGCCGGAGGCTTTCACCAGCCGGTAAGCCCCGCGCTCGCCCGCAAGGACCTTCGTCTCGACCAGCGTGCGCACGCACTCTTCGAGGAAGAACGGATTGCCTTCGGTCCGCTCGATCAAGACCTTCTTGAGCGACCCGACGCTCGGGTCCTCCCCGAGCAAGGCGCGCAGCAGCTCTTCGGCCGATTCGGGCGGCAGCGGATCGATGCGAAGTTGCAGGTAGTAGCTCTTGCCGCTCCAGCCGTGCCGGTACTCCGGCCGGTAGTTGACGAGCAGCAGCAGGCGCGCGGTCGGCAGGCTCTCGACCAGGCTGTCGAGCAGCGCCTGGGTCTCGGCATCGATCCAGTGGAGATCCTCGAATACGACGATGAGCGGCTGCAGCTGGCTTTCCCGGAGCAGCAGGTGCTTGACACCGTCGAGGGTGCGCTGGCGGCGCTGCGACGGCTCGAGACGCCGCCAGCCGGGATCCTCGGCCGGTACGTCCAGCAGCCCGAGCAGCGCCGGCAGCGATGGCTCGAGCGCCCGGTCCAGCGACAGGAGCTTGCCCGTCACTTTTTCGCGGATCCTGCGCGCGTCATCGCTCGCCTCAATCTGGAAGTAGGACCAGAGCAGATCGATGACGGGGAGGTACGCGGAGGCCTTGCCGTAGGAAACAGACCCGCTCTCCACGATCATCCAGCCCTGGGTGCGATGCGAGTGCGTGAACTCCCAGTAGAGCCGCGACTTTCCCACGCCGGGCTCGCCGATGACCGCCACGACCTGGCCGTGAGCCGCGTGGGCGCGCTCGAGCGCCTGACGGAGTTGAGCCAGCTCGCCGTCACGGCCGACGAAACTGGTCAAGCCGCGGGCGGCAGCGGCCTTGAGGCGTGAGCGCATGGTCGCCGCCCCGACCAGCTCGTACACCTCGATGGGCTTCTCCAGCCCCTTGACCGCGCGCGGCCCCAGCGCCTTCACCTGCACATAGTCCTCGGCGAGGCGCAGCGTGTCCGGCGGCACGAGGATCGACCCGGGAATCGCCATCTGTTCCATGCGCGCGGCCAGATGCGTGGTCTGTCCCACCGCCGTGTAATCCATGTGCAGGTCGCTGCCGATCGATCGAACCACGACTTCGCCGGAGTTGAGACCCACCCGGACCTGGATCGGAATTCCCTCCGCGCGGTGAATCTCCTCCGCATGGCGCTTGGCGGTCTCCTGCAAGCGCAGCGCGGCAGAGCAGGCACGCACCGCGTGATCCTCGCAGGCGAGCGGAGCACCGAACAGCGCCATGATGCCGTCACCCATCACCTGGTTGACCGTGCCTTCGTACCGGTGCACGGCGTCCATCATGAGTCCCAGCACCGGATCGAGGATCTTGCGGGCCTCTTCCGGATCGCGCTCGGCGAGCAGCTCGGTCGAGCCCTTCAGGTCGGCAAAGAGGACGGTGACCTGCTTGCGTTCGCCTTCGAGCGCGCTCTTCGAAGTGAGGATACGCTCGGCGAGGTGCTTGGGAGTGAAGCACTCGGGAGACAGGTATCGCGCCTGGGTCGGGGTCGCTTCGAGGGACGTCCCGCAGGAACCGCAGAAACGCTTGCCGGGGGTGATCTCGGCACCACATGAGGGGCATGCAGCAATCAGCCGGGCGCCGCAGTCCTCGCAGAATTTCAGGCCTGCGCGATTCTCAACCTGGCACCGGGCACATTTCACGCCACCTCCTCCCCTGCCCGGAGCACCCTGGCAACGGTGCCGGGATCGGTGTGCCAATGTAGCGCCAGCGCGCTACCGGGGTAAAGCTACGCGGGGCGGTCATACCGCCAGCAGCGCCTTGACGCCGTCGCGCTCCATGTCGGCGCCGGCGCCGCGCTTCACGATCTCGCCGCGCTCCATGACGAGGTACTGGTCGGCGAGCGACCTCGCGAAGTCGTAGTACTGCTCGACCAGCAGGATCGCCATGTCGCCCGCGGCCGCGAGCGCGCGAATCGCGCGCTCGATGTCCTTGAT
>JBFLYF010000041.1:0-14308 GCA_040756795.1 Pseudomonadota bacterium | reverse complement strand
GAGCCCGATCTCGACCCTACGGCCCACAGAGATCCAGAGATCGGGCTCCGTCCCCGAATTCCCGAAGCTAGAATAAAAAAATGCTCTATCCACATCTGTTTCGCCCGCTGCCGCTGCCCGGCGCGACGCTGCCGAACCGCATCCTCATGGGCTCGATGCACACCGGGCTGGAAGCGCGGCCCGACGGCATGCAGCGGCTGGCCGCGTTCTACGCCGAGCGCGCGAAGGGCGGCGCGGCGCTCATCGTCACGGGCGGCTTTGCGCCGAACGACGCCGGCGAGCTCTCGCCCCACCGCGCGCAGATGAGCACGCAGGAGGACGCGCAGCGCCACCGCGTGATTCCGCGGGCGGTGCACGACGCGGGCGGGCGCATCGTCCTCCAGGTGCTGCATTCCGGGCGCTACGGCTACCACAAGAGCATCGTCGCGCCCTCGGCGGTCAGGTCCGGAATCAATCCCGACACGCCGCGCGAGCTGGCGGCGCCCGAGATCGAGCGCACGATCGGCGACTTCGTGCGCGCCGCGGTGCTCGCGCAGGCCGCCGGCTACGACGGCGTCGAGGTGATGGGCTCGGAAGGCTATCTCATCACGCAGTTCCTCGCGCCGCGCACGAACCACAGGACGGACGACTGGGGCGGGAGCCTCGAGCGTCGCATGCGCTTCGCCTGCGAGATCGTGCGCCAGACCCGCATCGCCACGGGGCCCGATTTCATCATCGTCTACCGCATCTCGGCGCTCGACCTGGTGGAAGGCGGCTTGACGGGCGCCGAGACGCTCGAAGTCGCGCGCGCGATCGAGCGCGAGGGCGCGACGCTGCTCAACACCGGCATCGGCTGGCACGAGGCGCGCATCCCCACGATCGCGCAGGCGGTGCCGCGCGCGGGCTTCGCCTGGGCGACGCGGCGGCTGAAAGAGGCGGTGAGGATCCCGGTCGTCGCCTCCAACCGCATCAACGCGCCCGAGACCGCCGAGGAGATCCTCGCGCGCGGCGACGCCGACATGGTGTCGCTCGCGCGCGCCATGCTCGCCGACGCGGAGTTCGCGGCCAAGGCGCGGGCCGGCGACCGCGCCGGCATCAACATCTGCATCGCCTGCAACCAGGCCTGCCTCGACCACTACTTCATCGGCGAGCCGGCGAGCTGCGTGGTCAATCCAAGGGCAGGTCGAGAGAATCTTCTGATCTATTCAAAGACAAAAACCAGGAAAACAGTTGCGGTCGTCGGCGGCGGGCCCGCCGGCCTGTCCTGCGCCGCGGTCGCGGCCGAGCGCGGGCACGCGGTGACGCTGTACGAGAAGTCCGCCGCGCTCGGCGGCCAGTTCAACCTCGCCAAGCGCATCCCCGGCAAGCAGGAATTCGCCGAGTCGATCGCCTATTACGCCGAGCGGTTGCGAAGAGGGGGCGTAGAGGTCTTGCTTCAAAGGAGTCCACAGCCAGGCGAGCTCGAGCGCTTCGACGAAATCGTCCTCGCCACGGGCATCGATCCGCGCAAGCCCGCGATTCCCGGCATCGACCACCCGAGCGTCGCCGGCTACGCAGACGTGCTCACCGGCCGCGTGCAACCCGGCGAGCGCGTCGTCATCATCGGCGCGGGCGGCATCGGTTTCGATGTCGCCTTGTTTCTGCTCGAGCGCGAGAGTCGCTCCACGCTCGATCCGATGGAATTCAACAAGCATTGGGGGATCACTCCGGAATCGAGCGTCTCCGGCGGGCTCATCGCCCACGGGAAAACGCCGACCGAGGCAAAGATCAAGATCTCGATGCTGAAACGGTCGAGCACGCCGTTCGGCAGCACGCTCGGGCGCACCACCGGCTGGGTGCACCGCGCGGAGCTGGCGCGAAACGGCGTGCGCATGATCGGCGGCGTCCAGTACCGGCGCATCGACGACGCGGGCGTGCATATCGCCGTGGACGGGAAGGAAGACGTGGTCGCCGCGGACACGGTGGTGATCTGCGCCGGGCAGGAACCGCTGCGACCGTTCCGGGACGAAAGCTTCCACCTCATCGGCGGCGCCAGGGCCGCCGGCGAGCTCGACGCCAAGCGCGCGATGCTGGAAGGCGCCGAGCTCGCGGCGCGGCTCTAGCGCGTCAGCGACTCGATCCGCTTCGCGAGCTCGGTGAGCGGCGCCTGCTTGGAGATCGCCGGCCGCCCGCCGATCTGCTGTCCCTTGCCCGCGAGGTCCGCGGGCGACACCAGGCCGGTGAGGAACAGCACCGGGATGTCGCGCAGCGCCTCGCTCGCGTAGAGCGCGCTGGAGACGTCGCCGCCGTCCATGCCCGGCATGTCGATGTCGCACAGGATCAGGCTCGGCTGCTCGCGCGAAGCCAGCTCGAGCACGTTCTCCGGCACGTTGGTCGAGACGATGTCGTAGTGCGCGCCGAGCTTGGCCTGCAGGTAGCCGATCACCGCCTCGTCGTCGTCCACGATCAGGAGCTTGTGCTTTTCGATCGCCATCGGTCCCCCCGCTTCAGTTCCCGCCGAGCCGGACCTCGACCGCCGCCAGGTGCCGGCGCAGCGCTTCGACCTCCTCGGTGAGCCCCTCGAGCGCGCGCGTCCTGGCGCGCCGCTCGATCATCCTGCCTTGCGCCGCGGCCCAGCGGAAGCCGTAGAGCGCGAGGCTGCCCGCGAGCTTGTGCGCGATCGCGCGCGCGCGCTCGGCCTCGCCCGCCTCGAGCGCCGCGGCGAGCTCGGTCGCGAGCGCGCGGCGCGAATCGAGGAACCCGGGCAGCGCGGCCTCGAGCTCCCGGTCGACCCGCACCGGGTCGCGCGCCGCGGGCGCGCGCGCGAACTCCGCCAGCGCGCGGTGCAGCGCCTCGGGCGAGACCGGCTTGTCCAGGTAGGCGTCGAAGCCCGCCTCGAGGCACCTCTTGCGCGTCGCGGCGTCGTCGTGCGAGGACATGGCGACGAGCGCGCAGCGTGCCCGGCCCGCCTCGCGCTCCCACTCGCGGATGCGGATCGCCGCTTCGATGCCGCCCAGCACCGGCATGTCCAGGTCCATGACGATCGCGTCGGGCGGATCCGCGATCGCCGCGTCGAGCGCCTCGCGCCCGTTGGCGGCGGTCGTGCTGCGGGTGCCTGCGGGCAGGAAGCGCCGCACCACCAGGCGCGTGTACTCGTCGTCGTCGACCACCAGCACGGCGAGCGATCTCGGCGGCTCGGCGGCAGGCGCGGGCTCGGCGGCGAAAGCCGCGCCGGCTTCCCTCGGCGCGGGGGCGGCCGCGGCATGCAGCCGCACCGTGAGCGTGGTGCCGGCGGCCTCCGAAGTCTGCATCTCGATCTCGCCCTGCTGCGTGCGCGCCATCAGGCGCGCGGAGTAGGTGCCCAGGCCCGTGCCGCCGCGCTTGCCGGCGCTCGAGTACTTGTCGAAGAAGCGCGCGCGCACCGCCTCGGGCACCACGCCTTCGTTGTGCACGCGCACGAATGCCGTCTCCGCGCTCTTTTCCAGGCCGATCCTCACGACGCCTCCGCTCGGCGAAGCCTCGAGCGCGTTCTTCACCAGGTTGGCGAGCATCGAGTAGCACAGCAGCGTTTCCGCGCGCGCGTGCACGCGCGGCCCTTCCATGTTCAGCGCGACGCGCAGCGAATCGGCCTGCGGGCGCAGGTCGCGCACCACGTTGCCCGCGACCTCGAGCAGGTCGACGGCCGCGGGCGAGAAGGGGTAGGTGCCCTGCTCCATGCGGAACAGGTCGAGCGACAGGTTCACCATGCCGAGCAGCCGGTAGCCCGCCTGCTCGACCATGGCGAGCAGCTCGGCGTCCTCGCCCGAGAGCCGCCCGCTGTCGCGCAGCAGGCGCGGGATGCCGACGATGCTCGAGATCGGCGTCTTCAGGTCGTGCCGGCTCATGCGGTCGACCTCCTCGCGCAGCCGCACGCTTTCCTCGAGCGCGCGGTTGAGCTCCCTCAGCTGCGTGATGTCGATGAAGGACACGAGGAAGCGCTCGGTGCGCCCGTCGGCGCCGATCTGCGCGAGGCCCTCGCAGCGCACCCAGAGGTAGCTGCCGTCGGCCTTGCGCAGGCGGCACTCGAGCGGCCCGTGCACGCGCTCGCCGGTCTCGGCGCCCGAGCGCAGCATGTCGCGGAACGCGGCCTGCGTGCGCTCGCGGTCCTCGGGGTGCAGCCGCTCGAGGATCGAAGGCCAGGCCGAGGTGTCGGCGTCCGGCGCATAGCCGAGCATTTCCTTCAGGCGCTCGGAATACGCCTGCGCGTCCGAGACCGTGTCCCAGTCGACGAACCCGGCCTTGCTCGCGCGCAGCAGCAGCGCGAGCCGCTCGCGCTCGCGCGCCAGCGCCTGCTCCATGCGCTTGAGCTCCGAGATGTCCGTGCTGCTGCACACCAGCCCCAGCACCTCGCCGTCGCGGCTGAGCACCGCCTTGCGCACGATGCGGTACTGCCCCGGGCGCGGCCCCTGGTGCAGCGCCTCGATCGGCGCCGCCGAAGCGCCCTGCGCCAGCAGCTTCTCGTCCTCCTCGGCGAAGCGCTGCGCCAGCGCGGCCGGATAGATGTCGTGCACGGTGCGGCCGAGGGCCTCCCCCGCGGGCACCCCGCTCATCTCGCTCCAGCCGCGGTTGGCGAGCGTGAAGCGCCCGGCGCGGTCCTTGGCGAAGATCGCGTTCGGCGCCTGCGTGACGATCGTCTCGGTCAACGCCATCTGGTTGCGCAGCGCCTCTTCCTGCGCGCGGCGCCCGGTGATGTCGGTGACCGCGGCGATCCAGCGCGTGACGAAGCCTTTCGCGTCGCGCACCGCGATGCCGCTGACCTGCACCCAGGCATAGCCGCCGTCGGCGCGCAGCAGCCGGTACTCCTCCGGCGCGTAATAGTCGCCGCGCCCCTCCTCGCTCTTGCCGAGGATGAAGGCGCGCCAGCGGCGCGTGATCCGGTCGCGGTCCTCGGGGTGGATCAGAACCTTGAAGTAGTCCGGCCAGCCGGAGGTGTCGGCATCGGGCGGGTAGCCCAGGATCTCGCGGAAGATCGACGAATAGTAGGTGGCGCGGGTATGGCCGTTCCAGTCGACGACGCCGACGCGCGCGGCGCGCACCACGAGGTCGAGGCGGCGCTGCTCCGTGGCGAGCGCCTCCTCGTAGCCCTTCAGGCGCGTGATGTCGGTGTTGGCGCCGATCAGGCCGATCACCGTGCCGTCGGCGCGGCGCAGCACCGACTTGCGGATGATGACCCACTGCGGCTTTCCGTCCGGGCCGGTGCGCAGCGACTCGACCTCGCTCATGCCCTCGCCCTGCGCGAGCAGCCGCATGTCCTCGGCGTGGTACTTCTCGGATTCCTGCTCCGGGAAGAGCTCGCGCACGTTGCGGCCGATCGCCCGCTCGCGGGTCGTGCCCACCATCTTCAGCCAGGCGTCGTTCACCGTGACGTAGCGCCCCTGCGTGTCCTTCAGGTACATCGCGCTCGGGTTGTCCTCGATCAGCTGGCGGGTCAGCGCCATCTGGTCGTGCAGCTCGAGCTCGGCGAGCTTGAGCGCGGTGATGTCGCCGGTGGCGCCGACCATGCGCACCGCGCGGCCCCGCTCGTCGCGCATCGCGATGCCATGCTGGCGCGCCCAGCGCCAGCTGCCGTCACCGCTGCGGAAGCGGTAGTCGCATTCGAAGCGCTCGGTCTCGCCCTTGAAGTGCGCGACGATGGCCGCGTTGTACCTCGCAAGATCCTCGGGATGGACGCGCGCGACCCAGTCCTGCGGGGTCTTCATCGACTCGGGCACGCCGAGCGCGCGGTACACGCTGTCGGAATAAAAAATGGTCCCGGCGAGCACGTTCCAGTCGTAGACGCCCTCGTTGATCGCGCGCATCGCGGCGTCGTAGCGCGCTTCGCTCCTGCGCAAGGCCTTCTCCTGGCGCTTCCTCTCGGAGATGTCGATGAAGGAGCAGACGTAGCGCAGCGTGCGCCCGTCGCCGCCAGTGACCGACACCGCCTCGGCGTGGATCCAGATGTAGGTGCCGTCGGCGCGCCGCAGGCGGTAGTCGGCCGGGTCGTGCCACTCGCGCACGCCGCTCTTCACGCTGCGGTCGCGCAGCTGCGCGAGGAACGAGGCGCGGATGCGCTCGCGATCCTCGGGGTGGATCAGGTCGAAGAACTGCCAGCGCGAGGCATCGGCATCCGGCGCGTGCCCGAGCATCTCCTTGAAGCGCGCGGAATAGGTGGTGACGTTCGCAGCCGCGTCCCACTCGAGCAGCCCCGCCTGCGTCGCGCGCACCAGCAGGTCGGCGCGCTGCTGCTGCTCCAGCAGGCGCAGCTCCCCGGGCCGCAACGGGCGCGCGCCCCCGAACCGGCGCGCGAGCAGGCCCGCGACGCCGGCCAGGAAACGCCCGAAACGAACGAGCCCCACCCCCACCGGCACCCCCCCGGTGTAGGATACGCGAGCCGCGCAGAACTGGCGCAAGGGGAGCCGCCATGCAAGATCCGGCGCAGGAATCCAAACCGGAAGTCCTGGTGATCGAGGACGACGACCAGACGGTCAACTGGATGCGCTTCATGCTGGAGAAGGACGGCTGGGCGGTGCGCCACGCCGCCAGCGGCAAGGCCGCCCAGGCGCTCATCGGCAAGACGCCGCCGCCGTGGCTCATCACCCTGGACATCGGCTTGCCGGACATCTCCGGGCCCGAGCTGATCCTCGCCATCAAGGACGCGCCCGGCTGGGAGCGGGTGCCGATCGTGATGGTGACCGCGACGCCCAAGGACGAGAACGTCAACTGGGCGATCAAGAAGGGGGCCAAGGCCTACATGGTCAAGCCGTTCAAGCCCGAGGAGCTGCAGCAGACCGTGCGGCGCTACGCGCGCAAGCCGGCCGCGTCCTAACGCGGCTACACTAGCAGCCATGGGACAGGTTGTCGCTCTGGCCGGGCAGGTCGGGGGCGCGAAGCTGGTGGACGGGCTGTACCGCCTGCGCGGCAAGGACCTCGCGGCGGTGGTGAACACGGGCGATGACTACGAGCACCTCACGCTCAGCTTCTCGCCCGACATCGACACCGTGCTCTACGTGCTCGCCGGAATCGCGAACCCGGCCGCCCCCTGGGAGCCCGCCGGCGAGAGCCATGCGCTGTTCGCCACGCTCAAGGCGTTCGGCGGCCCGGAGCGCCAGACGCTCGGCGACCGCTCGCTCGCCGCGCCGCTGCTGAGGACGGCGTGGCTCGCCGAGGGCAGGCGGCTCACCGAGATCACGCTCGACTTCTGCCGCCAGCTCGGCATCGGCGCGCGCGTGCTGCCGATGAGCGACGATCCGGTGCGCACGCACGTGCTGACCGATGACGGCGCGGTCGCGTTCCAGGAGTACTTCACGGCGCTCGGCTGCGAGCCGGTGGTGCGCGGCTTCCAGTACGCCGGCGCCGACGCCGCGCAGATCCCGCCCGAGGTGTCGGATGCGCTCGATTCCGCCGACCTCGAGGCGGTGGTGATCTGCCCGGCGAACCCCTATCACACCATCCGGCCCATCCTCGAGATACCGGGCATGCGCGAGCTGCTGCGCAAGCGCGGCGCGCCGGTCGTCGCGGTGACGCCGATCGTCGGCGGCAAGGCGCTGAAGGGCTCGGCCGGCAAGATGATGCGCGAGCTCAGGCACGAGGCCTCGGCGCGGCGCGTCGCGCTCGAGTACCTGCGCCTGATCGACGGCTTCGTCATCGACAGCGAGGACGCGGCGGCCGCCGAGGACGTGCGCTCGATCGGCATTGAGGTGCTGGTCGCGAACACCGTCATGCGCACGCAGGAAGACCGCGGCGCGCTGGCGCGCGCGGTGCTCGCGTTCGCGCAGACGATCCGCGAGCGCAAGCTGCAGGAAGCCTAGGGCGCGATGGACGCCGGCTCGAGCCCGCTCATCCCGGCGCGCGAGGCGAGCGCGCTCTTCGCGCGCATCGCCGGCAACATCGAGCGGGTGATGCGCGGCAGCCGCGGCGTGGTGCGCAAGCTCCTCGCCGCCTATGCCTCGGGCGGGCACGTGCTGATCGAGGATTACCCCGGCACCGGAAAGACGACGCTCGCCAAGAGCCTCGCCGCCTCGATCGGCGCGCGCTTCACGCGCGTGCAGTTCACGCCCGACCTGCTGCCCTCGGACATCCTCGGCGTCTCGGTGTTCAACCAGAAGGAGCAGGTGTTCGAGTTCCGCGCCGGGCCCGTGTTCACCTCGATCCTGTTGGCGGATGAGATCAACCGCGCCTCGCCGCGCACGCAGTCGGCGCTGCTCGAGGTGATGGCCGAGGCACAGGTCTCGGTCGAAGGCCGCACGCACCCGGTGGACGAGCTGTTCTTCGTCGTCGCTACGCAGAACCCCGTGGAATTTCGCGGCACCTACCCGCTGCCGGAAGCGCAGATGGACCGCTTCGCGATGTGCCTCGCGCTCGGGTACCTCGAGCCCGAGGTCGAGGCCGAGGTGATGGCGGCGCAGGATCTCGGGCACCCGCTCGCGTCGTTGCGCGCGGTGGCCGCGCGCGAGGAGGTGCTGGCGCTGAAGGAGCGTGTCAGGCACGTGCGCATCGCCGATGAGCTGCGCCGCTACGTCGTGGAGGTCGTGCGCCGCACGCGCAGCGCGCCCCAGGTGCAGCTCGGCTGCGGGCCGCGCGCCTCGATCGCGCTCGCCGCCGCGGCGAAGGCGCTCGCCCTCTTCGACGGCGAGGAGTACGTGCGTCCCGAGCACCTGCACGAGCTCGCCGTACCCGTGCTCGCGCACCGCCTGGTGCTCGACCCGCAGGCGAAATTCTCCGGCGCCTCCGGCGCGGGGCTGGTCGAGGACATCCTGCGCGAGGTGCCGGTGCCCGCCTAGGGGCGAGAATGAGGCGCTTTATCTACCGCGCATTGCGCTTCTTCAGCGCGCTCGATCACTGGCTGCGCGAGCGGCTGACCTCCGCCGGCTGGCTCGCGCTCGGCGCCGCGGGCGCCGCGGCCGCCGCAGGCCTGGACACCAACCAGACGGTCACCTACCGCGCGTTCACCTTCCTCGGCGCGCTGCTCGTGCTCTCGTACGCGGCGAGCCTGTTCCTGCGCGCGCGCCTGGAGGCGCGCTGCGAGCTGCCGCGCTACGCCACCGCGGGCGAAGTCTTCAGCTATCGCGTGACGATCGCCAACCGCGGCGCGCGCGCCATCGCCGGCGCGATGCTGAGCGAGCGCTTCCGCGATCCGCGTCCCGCCTACGAGGAGTGGCGGCGCGCGCGCGAGCCGGGCGAGGAGCGCCGCAACTGGTGGGACCGCACCATCGGCTACTTCCGCTGGCGCTGGCTGATCGAGCGACGCCTGCCGCGCGCGGTGCGCGGCGCTGCGCTCGGCACGCTCGCGCCGGGCGAGCGCCGGGAGGTCCGGCTCGCCGTCACGCCGCGCCGGCGCGGGCGCATCGAGCTCGCCGGCTTCACGCTCGGGCGGCCCGACCCGCTCGGGCTGGTGAACGGCCTCTCGCGCATCCCGTACGAGGCGCGCGTCATCACGCTGCCGAAGCGCTACCGGCTGCCCGAGATCGCGCTGCCGGGCAAGCGCAAGTACCAGCCGGGCGGGGTGTCGCTCGCCGCCTCGGTGGGCGACTCGGAGGAGTTCCTCGCGCTGCGCGACTACCGGCCCGGGGATCCGCTGCAGCGCGTGCACTGGAAGAGCTTCGCGCGCGCCGGCCGGCCGATCGTGCGGGAATACCAGGACGAGTTCTTCGAGCGCCACGCGCTCGTGCTCGACACCGCCGGCCGGCAGGGCGAGGACGCCGCGTTCGAGGACGCGGTGGCGCTCGCCGCCTCGTTCGTCTACACCATCGACACGCACGAATGCCTGCTCGACCTGCTTTTCGTGGGCGGCGCCACCCATCCGGAGGATCCGAGCGTTCGCGTCTACACCGCGGGCCGCGGCCAGATGCAGTCCGAGCACATGCTCGAGGTGCTCGCCGCGGTCGGGCCCAGCGCCCCGGCCGAGTTCGGGGCGCTGGTGAAAGCCGTGGTCGCGCGCCGCGCGAGCCTTTCCAGCGTCATCCTGATCCTGCTCGCCTGGGACGAGGAGCGCAGCCGGCTTGCCGCGGCGATGCGCGCCGCGGGCGCCGAGGTGCGCACGCTGCTCGTGTGCGAGGAACGCGAGGCGCCGCGCGAGCGCCCGCCCGGCGTGGTGCTCTTGCACCCCGGCAGGGTGGCCGAAGGATTGGCGGGGTTGAGATGAAAGCCCTTTCGCTCAGCGCGCCGCCGCTCATGATCGGCGCAAGCCTCGCCTTCTGGGGCTGGCAGAGCGGCAACGTCGTGGTCGGTATCGCGCTCGGCATGGCGCTCGAAGCGCTGCGCTGGCTGCGGCTGCGGCTCGACCTCGGCACGAAGGAGCATTCCACGATCGCCGACCTGTGCACCATCGGCTTCGTGCTGCTCGCGGTGATCGTCGCCGCGAACCGCGGCGTCGCGCGCGGCATCCTGGAATCCTTCACCTGGCTGCCGGTGGTGCTCTCGCCGATCCTCGCCGCGCAGCTCGTCTCGGGCGAGGGCCGCATCCCCCTCTCGGCATTGTTCCGCTACATGCGAAAGCTCAAGCGCGAAGACCCGTCGATCGAGGATCCGATGGTCGACGTGAGCGCGGTCTACGTCGCGCTCGCGGTGATCGCGGCGGGGGTGGCAAACCAGCGCGGGCCCGGCTACTACGTGGGGGTGGTGCTCGCGGCGGCGTACATGCTTTACACGGTGCGGCCAACCCGGGCAAACCTCGCGCTCGGCGCGGCGATGCTCGCCGCCGCCGCGGCGCTCGGCCACGCGGGGCATGTCGGCCTCGCGCAGGCGCAGCTCGCGCTCGTCGACTGGGTGATGGAGCTCAACCTCATCCGCACCGCCGACCCCGATCCATACCGCGTGCGCACGGAGATCGGCACGCTCGGGCGCCTGAAGAAGTACGACGCCATCGTGCTGCGCATCTACGCCGAGGAGAAGGACGCCGAGCGCGTGCGGCTGCTGCATCGCGGCAGCTACAGCAGCTATTCCGGGCGCACCTGGGTCGCGCGCGGCACCGTGATGGCGCCGGTCGAGTCGGAAGCCGACAACGTCACCTGGGTGCTCGCGGATGGCACGCCGCAGTGGAGCGTGAGGATCGCGACGCGCTTCGAGCTGGGCAGGACGCTGCTCGCGCTGCCCGCGGGCACGACGCGCATCGAATCCTTCCCGGCGAACGCCATGAGCCGCAACGCGTTCGGCGCCGTGCACGCGACCCTCGGCGTGGACTGGGGCCAGTACGTCGCGCGCGGCGGCGCCGGGATGCCGCTCTACGCGCCGCCCTCGACCGACGACCTCGCGGTGCCCGCCGAAGAGCGCGCGGTGTTCGAGCGCGTGGCGGCCGAGCTCAGGCTGCGCGAGGTGGCGCCCGCCGAGGCGCTGCGGCGCGTGGAGCGCTACTTCGGGGGGTTCGCCTACTCCACCTTCCGCGAGCGGCCGGTGCCCAGGGGCGAGAGCGCGCTCGGCGACTTCATGACGCGCACGCGCGCCGGGCATTGCGAGTACTTCGCGAGCGCGGCGACGCTGCTCCTGCGCGCCGCCGGCATCCCGGCGCGCTACGCGACCGGCTTCGCGGTGATGGAGTACAGCGCCATCGAGCGCGCCTATATCGTGCGCACGCGCCACGCGCACGCCTGGACGCGCGCCTTCGCAGACGGGCGCTGGCGCGACCTCGACACCACGCCCGCGGCCTGGTTCGAGGAGGAGGCGGCCGAGGCGCCGTTCTGGGAGGCGATCGCCGACCTGTTCCGCTACGGCGCGTTCGCCTGGTCGCAGCGCGGCGAGTTCAAGGCCGGCGACGCCTGGTATGCCGTCCTCGCCCTGCTCGCGCTCTACCTCGCCTGGAGCGTGCTGCGCGGGCGCAAGGTGGTGAAGGAAGCGCAGGCAGCCGCCGCGGCGCGCCGCCGCTACCCGGGCGAGGACTCCGAGTTCTACGCCGTGGAGAAGTCCCTGCCGCGACGCGAGGAGACTGAAACGCAGGGTGCGTGGTTGTTCCGCGTCAGTAAAGATCTATCCCAGGAAAAGCGCGAGAACCTGTGGGCCGCTCTCAGCCTGCACCAGCGCTACCGCTTCGACCCGCAGGGCCTCGCGCCGCCCGAGCGCGCGCGCCTCGCGGAACTGTGCCGCGCGCTCGCGCCTCAAAGCTGACGCATGATCCAGAAGTGGCTCATCACCCTCGGCATCGCCCTCGTCGTCGTGGGGCTCGCCTGGCCGTGGCTCGCGAAGCTCGGCCTCGGCAAGCTGCCCGGCGACATCGTCGTGAAGCGCGAGGACTTCAGCTTCTACTTCCCGATCACCACCAGCATCCTCGTCTCGCTCGTGGTGACGCTCATCCTGTGGCTCTTCAAGCGCTAGCCCTGCTGCTCGCCGCGGTCGCCCTCCCCGCCCTCGCGCAAAGCGCGGAAATCCAGAAAGAGCTGATCCGGCGCCAGCAGCAGTCGGATGCCTTCACGCTGCAGCTGCGGCAGTCTCAAGAGTCGGTCAAGGCTCCGTCGGGAAGAAAACTCGAACTCGAATCGCGCCATCTCGCCGCGCGCCAGCGGCTGGAGAACGTGAGCGAAAAGCAGCTCCTCGAAGTAAAGTCCGACACGCCGCAGGAGCTGCAGCCGCAGGAGCGGCAAAAGGCGGAGGAAGAGCGACGCGCGATTGTAGCGCCCGTCACTCCATGAGGACGCCCATTTCGCGGGCCTATTGCCGCTGTGCTTGAAAAAAGTAGATACGCGAGTTCGGCCCTGCCACTCCTAGTGGGCCAAGGATTCGCTCTAATGTAGTCCGTGCGCTAGCAAGCAGGTCGTCGTAAGTCATGATTCGCAGTTTCGGAATTTGATTTTGAAGAGCGACCAGCTTCCGCCGATCTTCGGGCCCGATCGAAGCAGATCGACCAATAACAATGAGGCTTCGAGGATTTGTCGAGATTCCCGTCAGGCCCGTTTCCCGTTCAACTCTCTGCCTGTCATCTTCAATGTAGGAAATCCAATCGACAATCTGATTGAACGCGTGAGTAAGCTCTTCCCGTTGCTGGCCGTCCTTGCGGAACAGCTCGCGAATAGGTGCCTCGAGTTCTACAAGTTCGTAATCGTTAACCGGTTCCCGAAAGACGAAGTCGCTAGTGCGATCTCCGAATTTGAGCTTTGACCAACTTGCATCGGCGGTTGGAGCAATAAGCTCGGGGTGCCGCTTGAGGAACTGATGCACGGGTTCCTCCGGACCATCCAAGAGCGATCTGAATTCATCTAAGAGGCGTGAGTACTGCTCCCGCACTGCCGTCCGGCTGTCTAAGGCGTTGTAGCGCGACTCTCGGAGATTACGCTGGGCGGCCATCGCAAGGATATCGAGTTCCGCCCATATCGGTGCAGACATCGGGTTCCAATACTCATTCCCAAGCAACGGATAGACCTCAACGGCACGCCATCCTACGGGTAGCGGAATTCGTGTGTGCGCTATGAATCTGTCCTCCATCTTTCCGCTGCTACCCTCATTCGGAAGGATTGCGCCTCCAAGCTCCATATCCACCTCGCTCTGCATCGACAACAATGGATGTGGTCGCGCAGGGGGTTTCGCTAGCTCGATGTTGGTTGAAACTTTTGAACTTCCGAATACCGCAACGGCAAACGTAATGAGCGGCTCCAAGCGCACATCCGGGTTCCCAACCTCCAAATTGATCTTCGGCGCTTTCTCAGGGTAGAAAGGGTCTACATCCAAATAAAGGACCTGTTCCGAGAACTGAAGAGCTATCTCCGCCACTGGAGAATCCATTTCTGCCACGCGAACTTTTGGAACGTAGTCCCCCGACTTGTCATAGCGTACGAGAATCCCGTCGCGGCACTTGGCCACGAAGATGTTTCCCCGGTCCCGCAGCTGGGTAGGCGCTACTGCCTCGAGCGCCGCATACTTCCCTTTCAGTAGCTCGCTTGCCGCATCACGATAAGCTTTCAATGCGGCACCGATCACGTCGGCGCGCGGCTGAGACCTCTCCTCGTTAGCGTCGACGTCCTGTTCGTGCAGAAACTCTAGAGGTCTACCGGGATGAATTAGTACTTGGCCTCGTCTCATATTGGCCATCTATCGGCAACTACGGAACTGTGGCTAGTGGGTCATTTGACTAAGGCCGCATGACCGGCTGCGTTCTTCCATCGAATTACAGCTAGCAGACTATGACATTGGTGCCGGCTGACGGAGTCGAACCGCCGACCAACGGTTTACAAAACCGCTGCTCTACCGTCTGAGCTAAGCCGGCCCGAAGGGGATTATGAGGGCAAAACCCGATGGGATGGACGCCCCCTCCCGTTACGGCATCGTTGTGCCAGAGTGGAAGTGTCTTCAACCAGCTCACACGAGGGGGGCGTCCACTATGAAGCTTAAGGCGATCGGTCTGGATCTGGCA
>JBFLYF010000409.1:0-2465 GCA_040756795.1 Pseudomonadota bacterium | reverse complement strand
TCGGCGGTCACCTGCCGCGCCGCTGCCTGGCGGCGCGCCAGCCACTGGCCCCAGATCACGACGATCACCGCGCCGACCACGCCCGCGATCAACTCGAGGCTCATCCCGGCCACGCGGGGCTTGCCGGCCTGTTCGAACTGGACGCCCAGGCCTGCCAGCCAGCCGGCGAGCGCGGGGTCGGTGACCAGCATCTCGCCGCCGACGAAGCCGATCAGCGCTGCGCCGATCGTGATGATCACGGGATAGCGCTCCATCAGGTGCACGAGCAGCGTGGCGCCGAAGATCACCAGCGGGATCGAGATCGCGAGGCCGAGGATGAGCAGCGTGAGGCTCCCGCCGGCCGCGGCGGCGACCGCGATCACGTTGTCCAGGCTCATCACGAGATCGGCGATCAGGATGGTCTTGATCGCGGCGATCAGGTTGTCGCTCGCGTCGACGTCGTCGCCGTCCTCCTCCGGCACCAGCAGCTTGATGCCGATCCAGAACAGCAGCAGCGCGCCGACGAGCTTGAGCCAGGGCAGCGTGAGCAGCGCGACCGCGAAGACCGTGAGCACGACCCGCATCAGCACCGCGGCGCCCGCGCCCCAGAAGATCGCCTGCTTCTGCTGCTTGGGCGGCAGCGAGCGCGCCGCGAGCGCGATCACCACCGCGTTGTCGCCGGAAAGGACGATGTTGACGCCGATGATCTTCGCCAGGCCGATCCAGAAGGCCTGGGAGAGGAGTTCCTCGAGCATCCGGTATTCTAGAACAAGCCGGTCACCTTGCCGCCGACGAAATCGATCTTCGTCGCCGAAGGAACCTTCGAGAGGCCCGGCATGGTCATGATGTCGCCGAGGATCGGCACCACGAACTCCGCGCCTGCGGCGAGCCGCACGTCGCGCACGTTGATCGCGTAGTTCGACGGCGCCGCCCGCACCTTTGCGTCCGCGGAGAACGAGTACTGCGTCTTCGCCATGCAGATCGGGTAATGGCCGTAGCCGGAATCCTGCAGCTGCTTGATCTTGGCGCGCACCCCGGCGTTCGCGGTGAGCTCGCTCGCGCGGTACACCTGCTTCGCGATCTTCTCCATCTTGTCCCACAGCGGATCCGCGTCTTCGTAGACGAAGCGCGGCTTCGAGGGCTGCTCGCAGAGCTCGACCACCACGCGCGCGAGCTCCGCCGCGCCCTTGCCGCCTTCGCCCCAGTGCGTCGCCAGGACGAAGGGCACGCCGAGCTTCTGCATGCGCGACTTGACCAGCTCGATCTCGGCCGCGGTATCGAACGTGAAGCGGTTGAACGACACGACACAGGGGATGCGGTACACATTCTTCACGTTGTCGACGTGCCGCTCGAGGTTCACCAGGCCCTTCTCGAGCGCGGCGAGGTTCTCCTTGTTGACCTCCTTGACGTCGACGCCGCCGTGGTACTTGAGCGCGCGGATCGTCGCCACGATGACCGTGGCGTTCGGCGCGAGGCCCGCCTTGCGGCACTTGATGTCGAGGAACTTCTCCGCGCCGAGATCGGCGCCGAAGCCGGCCTCGGTGACGCAGTAATCGACCAGCTTCAGCGCGCTCTGCGTCGCGATCACCGAGTTGCAGCCGTGCGCGATGTTGGCGAACGGACCGCCGTGGATGAACGCCGGGTTGTTCTCGAGCGTCTGCACCAGGTTCGGCGCGAGCGCGTCCTTCAGCAGCACCGTCATCGCGCCGTGCGCGTTCAAGTCTTTTGCCCTGATCGGTTGTTGATCTTTTGAGTAACCCACAACAATATTTCCCAGCCGCGATTTCAGGTCGTCGTGCGAGGTGGCGAGGCAGAAGATCGCCATCACCTCGGAGGCGACCACGATGTCGAAGCCGTCCTGCCGCGGATAGCCGTTCGCGGTGCCGCCGAGCGCCACCACGATGTCGCGCAGCGCCCGGTCGTTCATGTCCACCGCGCGCCGCCACTGGATGCGCCGCGGGTCGATGCCCAGCTCGTTGCCGTGATGGATGTGGTTGTCGATCATCGCGGCGAGCAGGTTGTTCGCCAGGCCGATCGCCGAGAAGTCGCCGGTGAAGTGCAGGTTGATGTCCTCCATCGGCACGACCTGCGCGTAGCCGCCGCCCGCCGCGCCGCCCTTGATGCCGAACACCGGCCCGAGCGAGGGCTCGCGCAGGCAGATCATCGCGCGCTTGCCGATGTGGTTGAGCGCATCGCCCAGGCCGACCGTGGTCGTCGTCTTTCCCTCGCCGGCGGGCGTGGGCGTCATCGCCGTGACCAGGATCAGCTTGCCGTTCTTGCGGCCTTTCAGGCTGTCGACATAGTCCAGGGACACCTTGGCCTTGTAGTGCCCATAGGGCTCGAGGTGCTCCTCGGCGATGCCGAGCTTGTCCAGCGCCACCTTCGAGATGCGCTGCATCTTCGCGGCTTGCGCGATTTCGATGTCGGAGGCCATCGGTTGTTCTCCCGGCTCGCTCTTGCGGAGCCCGGATTGTGAAAGACCCTCT
>JBFLYF010000408.1:0-2481 GCA_040756795.1 Pseudomonadota bacterium | reverse complement strand
CATGACGTTCACGGCGCGGCGATCCTGTCCAGGAACCGCGCGAGCGGCGCGAACGCCGGATAGCGCCTGGCCACCGCGCGCGCATAGCCCAGGAAACGGGGCGTGTCGGCGACGTACTTCGGCTTGCCGTCGCGATAGGTGAGGCGCGCGAAGATGCCGAGGACCTTGAGATGCCGCTGCAGGCCCATCCACTCGAACGCGCGCCAGAATTCCGCGAAGTCGGCCTCGACCGGCAGCCGCGCCTTTCTCGCCTTTTCCCAGTAGCGCACGGTCCAGTCGAGCACCTGCTCCTCCTCCCAGCTGATGAACGCGTCGCGCACCAGGCAGACCATGTCGTAGGTGATCGGTCCTTCCACGGCGTCCTGGAAGTCGAGCACGCCGGGGTTGGGGTCGCAGACCATCAGATTGCGGGGCATGTAGTCGCGATGCACGTACACGACGGGCTGCGCGAGCGCGCTGCGCGCGAGCAGGGCGAACGTCTGCGCCAGATCGGCCTTCTCGGCCGCGCTCGGCGCGGTTTGCAGGTGGCGCGCCAGGTACCAGTCCGGGAACAGGCTCATTTCCCGCAGCAGCAGCGCTTCGTCGTAGGGCGGCAGCTCGCCCCTGCGGGTCGCGAGCTGCCAGCGCAGCAGCGCGTCGGTGGCGTCGCGAAACAGCTCCGCGGCGTTTTCCGGGCGCAGCGCCTCGAGGTAGGTCGTCTTGCCCAGGTCGGTGAGCAGCAGGAAGCCCTGCCGCGAGTCCTGCGCCAGCACTTCGGGGGCGTTCAGCCCCGCCGCGCGCAGCAGCCGGGAGACCCGGACGAAAGGCGCGCTGTCCTCCTTGTCCGGCGGCGCGTCCATGGCGATGAAGCTGCGGCCGTCGGCCAGCGCGACGCGAAAGTAGCGCCGGAAGCTCGCATCCGCGGAAGCCGGGGCGAGCGTGAATGCGTGTTCGGGGAAGCGTGCGCCGAGCCAGCCCCGCAGCGCGGCGAGCCTGAAATCCATTGCGATTTGCGCCGAATTGTGCCACTTTTCATCTTCAAAAGCTCGCGCAGATTCCGCTCATGCCGCATGTTCCGGCGCGTCTCGTCGCGCTTCTGATCCTGTCGTGCGGCGCGCAGGCCGCCAGCGGCCAGGCGCCCGCGGCCAAGCCGAGGCCGCCGACCACCATCGACGCCGAGAGCATCGAGGGCGTTTCCGATCTCGAGGTCACGGCGCGCGGCCGCGTCGAGTTCCAGCGCGAGGACCTGACCGTCTACAGCGAGTTCCTGCGCTTCAACCAGGAGTTCGGCCGCATCGAGGCCGACGGCGGCGTGCGCCTGCTGCGCGGCGTGGACCGCTTCTTCGGGCCGCGCCTGCGCTACAACACCGCCGACGACAGCGGCGTGTTCGAGGAGCCGACGTTCGTGCTGCGCGGCGAGCTCTCGACGATGCGCGGCGGCGCCGAGCGGCTGGAGTTCCTCGGCAGGAAGCGCTACCGGGTGACGCGCGGCTCGTTCACCACCTGCGAGCCGGGCAAGGAGGACTGGCGGCTGGAGGCGCGCGAGCTCGAGCTCGACCGCGAGACCGAGGTCGGCACCCTGCGCGACGGGCGCCTGCGCTTCCTCGACACCACGCTGCTCGCGCTGCCCTACGGCTCGTTCTCGCTCGACAACCAGCGCAAGAGCGGCTTTCTCGCGCCGCGTTATTCGCAGAACACCCGGCGCGGGGCGGAAGTCGCGGTGCCCTACTACTGGAACATCGCCCCGGAGCAGGACCTGACGCTCACCCCGGGCGTCATGACCAAGCGCGGCACGCAGCTCAAGACCGAGTACCGCTACCTGGGGCCGACGTATCGCGGCGAGGTGCGCTACGAGTACATGCCCAACGACCGCGTGATCCAGGAGGCGCGCAGCGGCTTTTCCCTGCAGCACGTTTACCGCGGGCCGCGGCTCTTCGGTCAGATCGACCTGAACAAGGTGAGCGATCACCGCTATTTCGTCGACCTCGCCTCGCGCGTGCAGCAGGTCTCCACCGGCAACCTGCAGCAGCTGGCGCAGCTGGGCTACAACGGCGCGCTCGCGCCGGGCTGGAGCTACTCGGTGTCCGGGCAGATCCAGCGCTTCCAGACGCTGCAGGACCCGCTCGCGCCGATCACGCCGCCCTACCACCGCGTGCCGCAGCTCAACTTCAGCACCGGGCGCGCCGACATCGGCGGCAGGTTCGACCTCGTGCTGCCCGCGGAGCTGGTGCGCTTCTCGCACCCGACGCTCGTAGAGGGCACGCGCTTCTCGCTCAACCCGACGCTCGCCGCGCCGCTGCTCGCGCCCGGCTACTTCCTCACGCCGAAGCTGGGCATGCGCTATGCCGGCTACCGGCTGCACCAGGCCGCCGCCGGGCAGCCCGACCGGCAGTCGGTCACCGTGCCGTGGCTGAGCGTGGACGGCGGCCTGATCTTCGACCGCGGCGTGCGCTGGTTCGGAGAATCGCTCACGCAGACGCTCGAGCCGCGGCTGTTCTACCT
>JBFLYF010000407.1:0-2488 GCA_040756795.1 Pseudomonadota bacterium | reverse complement strand
CCGCGGCGCGCGCGCGCCACGGCAGGCTGCCGGCGCAGCTGGAGCAGTTCGGCTGGCTGCTGGAAGAGCTGCGCGTGTCGCTGTTCGCGCAGGAGCTGAAGACGCCGGTGCCCGTGTCGGCGAAGCGCCTCGCCAGGATGTGGCACAGTATGCGCCGATGAACAGGCTCCTCGGCTCGCTCGGCTTCGCCCTGGTCAACTCGCTGCACCCGCGCGTGCTCTGGCTGATGGTCTGGCCGATGCTGATCGCGCTCTTCGCCTGGGGCGTGGCGGCGCTCGCGCTGTGGACGCGGACCGCGTTTTGGATCGCCGAGCAGCTGCGGCAGTGGCTGTCGTCGGGGGTGTTCCTCGTGCGCCTCGAGGCCGGCGACTGGGTGCTCGTCGTCGCGCACGTGCTTCTCTTCCTGCTCTTTGTCCCCCTCGTCTACCTGACTGCGCTGCTCATCCTCAGCATCTTCGGCATGCAGCAGATGGTCGAGCACGTGGCCGGCCGGCGTTTCGCGCAGCTCGAGCGCCGCCGCGGCGGCGACCTCGCCGGCAGCCTGCTCAACGGCGCTGCGGCGCTCGGCGGGCTTGCGCTGCTCGCGCTGCTTTCGATCCCGTTCTGGATCGTGCCGCCGCTCTGGCCGCTGATCCCGGTGGCCATCATGGGCTGGGTGAACCAGCGCGTGCTGCGCTATGACGCCCTGGCGGAGCACGCGAGCCCCGCCGAGATGAGGGCGGTGTTCCGCGGCGCGCGCGGCGCGCTCTACACGCTCGGCGTCGTGCTCGCGCTGCTCGCCTACGTGCCCGTGGTGGGCTTCTTCGCGCCGGTGCTGTTCGGCCTGGCCTTCATCCACTACCTGCTCGGCGAGCTCGAGGCGCTGCGGCGCTCGCCCGCAGGGGGCCGCGTCATAGACGCCTGACCGGGAGCGCGAGGCCCCGGACCGTCGCGGCGAGCCTGTCGAGCGCCGCCTGGCGGTGAAAGCCGGTGCGCCAGGCGAGCGCGATGCGGCGCACGGGCTGCGGCGCCGAGAACGCGATCGCCTTGACGAGCGCGTTGGCGTGGCGCGGCGTGAGCGCGGTCGCGGGCAGCACCGTCACGCCCAGGCCCGAGGCGACCATGCTGCGCAGGGTCTCGAGCGAGTTGCCCTGCCGCCCCGGCTCGGGCGGGCGCGAAAACTCGTTGCAGGCGTCGAGCACCTGGTCGCGGAAGCAGTGGCCCACCGGCAGCAGCAGCAGCTCGCCGGCGTCGAGCTCCTCCACCGCGATGCTCTTCCTGCGCGCGAGCGCATGCTTCGCGGGCGCCACCACCTCGAACACTTCCTCGTAGAGCGGCGCGGCCTCGATGCCCGGTCCTTCGTAGGGCAGCGCGAGGATCACCGCGTCGAGCTCGCCCGCGCGCAGCATGCGATCGAGCGTCGCGGTCATGTTCTCCTCGACGTCGAGCGGCATCGCGGGCGCCGCACGGCGCAGCGCGCCCACCAGCTCGGGCAGCAGGTAAGGGGCGACGGTGTGGATGATGCCGAGGCGCAGCACCCCCTTCAGGGGGTCGCGGCCCTGCCGCGCCACGGCCTTGACGCGCGCGGCCTCCTCGAGCGCGCGCCGCGCCTGCGCCACGATCTGCTCGCCGGTCTCGGTGAGCAGCACGCCGCGCTTGCCACGCTCGAACAGCTTCACGCCGAGCTCCTCCTCGAGGTTCTTCACCGAGGCCGACAGGCTCGGCTGGCTGACGAAGCAGCGCTCGGCGGCGCGGCCGAAATGGCGCGTCTCGGCCACCGCGACCACGTATCTGAGCTCGGTCAGAGTCATAGGTTGAAGCTATTATAAGCATGCCGACAAAGTATTGGAACGGAGGCAACGGCGTCGATACATTGGCCGCATCATCGTTTCGACCAATGAAAAGGACGCCATGAACCCGATCCGCGAAGGCCAGCAAGTCCCCCAGGTCACGTTCCGCACCCGCGCCGGCAACGACTGGAAAAACCTCACCAGCGACGACATCTTCAAGGGCAAGACCGTGGCGGTGTTCTCGCTGCCCGGCGCGTTCACCCCGACCTGCTCCTCCACGCATCTGCCGCGCTACAACGAGCTCGCGCCGGCGTTCTTCGCCGCGGGCGTGGACGCCATCGCCTGCGTGGCGGTGAACGACGCCTTCGTCATGAACGCATGGGCCGCCGACCAGGAATGCGCGAACGTCATCATGCTGCCCGACGGCAACGGCGAGTTCACCGCGGGCATGGGCATGCTGGTCGACAAGTCCGAGCTCGGCTTCGGGCGGCGCTCCTGGCGCTACTCGATGCTGGTGATGGACGGCATCGTGCAGAAGATGTTCGTGGAACCGCAAGAACCCGGCGACCCTTTCGAGGTGTCCGACGCCGACACCATGCTCGCGTACCTGAACCCGAAGGCGAAGAAGCCTGACCAGGTCGCGATCCTGACGCGCGAGGGCTGCGGCTACTGCGCCCGTGCGAAGCAGCTGCTCGAGGGCCTGGGCTACGCATACGCCG
>JBFLYF010000406.1:0-2488 GCA_040756795.1 Pseudomonadota bacterium | reverse complement strand
CTACACCTTCCTCAACCGCGTGACGCTGCCGAGCGGGGTGGTCGACCTCGCGCGCAAGGTGCCGCCGCACGACGTGAGCCTGGTCGCCTCGACCGGCTCGCTGGTGGCGCGCGAGGACATCCACCCCGCCCTGGTCCAGCTCTTCGTCCAGGCCGCGCACCGCATCCACGGCGGCAGCAGCTGGATCTCGCGCGCCGGGCAGTTCCCCTCGCCGCTGAACAGCGAGTTCCCGCTGGCGCGCGACGCCGAGCGCTTCTACCGCACCGGCCCGCCGCTCTTGCAGCGCTACCTGCCGTTCTGGCTCGCGAACCTCGTCGACCGCATGTGGGTGGCGCTGTTCTCGATCATCGCGATCCTCATCCCGGTGGCGCGCATCGTGCCGCCGGTCTACAACTTCCGCATCCGCTCGCGCATCTTCCGCTGGTACCGGCACCTGCGCCAGATCGAGGACGATCTCGCGCGCAAGGCTGCGCCGCCGCGCGAGCTGCTCGCCGAGCTCGACAAGCTCGAGGCCAAGGCCGAGAGGATCGTGGTGCCGCTCGCCTACACCGACGAGCTCTACGCGCTGCGCAGCTACATCGCCCTGGTACGGCAGCGGCTACGCAATTCTTAGGATGATCTTTCCGAGGTGCGCGGCGGCTTCCATGTGCGCCTTGGCGGCGGGCAGCTCGGCGAAGGCAAACACCCTGTCGATCACCGGCCTGACGATGCCGCTCGCGATCGAGGGCAGCACGTCGCGCGCGAAGCCGCGCACGCCCTCGGCGATCTCGGCGCCGCTGCGCATCTTGTTCGACACGCCGAACAGCCTCAGGCGCCGCGCGTGCAGCGCCGCGAGGTCGAGCTCGGCCGAGACCATGCCGTCCACGTAGCCTACCGTCGCAAGGCGCCCCTTGTAGGCGAGCACCTCGATGCACTCGGCGAACACGCTGCCGCCCACGGTGTTGACCACCAGGCCCACGCCCTTGCCGCCGGTCGCTTCCATGATGCGCGGCGCGAAGCCGCCGTTGCGGTTCTGCAGCGCGAGATCGAGGCCGAGCGCCTGCAGCTTCGCGAGCTTCTCGGCCGAGCCGGAAGTGCCGGCGACCTTCGCGCCGATGAGCTTGCCGAGCTGCAGCGAGGCCACGCCCACGCCCGAGGAGGCGCCGGCCACCAGCAGCCATTCGCCCGCCTTGAGCTCGCCGCCGGGCCAGAGCATGTCGTAGGCGGTGAGATAGGCGATGCTCGCGCCCGCGGCTTCCTCCCAGCCGAGCCGCTGCGGAACGCGCATGGCGTCGCTCGCGCGCAGCACCGCGAACTCGGAGAACGCATGGCTCGCGCGGCCCATCAGGCGCTCGCCGGGCCTGAAGCCCGAGACGCCCTCGCCGAGCGCGACGAGCTCGCCGGCGCACTCGATGCCGCCGGGCCTGGCCGCGGCCGCGAGGCCGTGCCCGCCGATGAACTCGCCGCGGTTGAGCCCCGCGGCGCGCACGCGCACCAGGATTTCTCCCGCTTTCGGCTCGGGCCTCGGCACCTCGCGCAGCTCGACCCCGGTGCCGTGTGCCGTCGTGGCAATCCACCAGGATTTCATCGCGCGCATAATAGCGACAAACAACTGAGTTCCGCATGGCGACCCGCAAGCTGCTGAGAATCATCGACTCGGTGCCGGCCTCGGACGGGGCCGGCGTGAGGCTTCGCAGGAGCCTGGGGCGCGCGAACGACCTGCGCGCCGACCCGTTCCTGATGCTCGACGAGTTCTCCTCGGAGAACCCGGAGGATTACATCGCCGGGTTCCCGGCGCACCCGCATCGCGGCTTCGAGACCGTGACCTACCTGCTCGACGGGCACATGCTGCACGAGGATCACCTCGGCAACCGCGGCGAGCTCAAGGCGGGCGGCGTGCAGTGGATGACGGCGGGCCGCGGCATCATCCATTCGGAGATGCCGCAGCAGGAGAACGGCCGCATGCGCGGCTTCCAGCTCTGGATCAACCTGCCGGCGAAGGAAAAGATGAAGCCTGCCGGCTACCGCGATATCCAGCCGGACCAGATTCCGGTGGTGAAGATCCCGGGCGGGCGGGTCAAAGTCGTTGCCGGGACGTTCGGCGCAACTGCCGGTCCGATCCTGGGCGGCAGCACCGAGCCGCTCTACTGGGACATCGAATTGAATTCGAATGCGGCCTTTGCGTGGAAGATCGAAAACAAGACCGTTTATCTGTACCCCTTCGAGGGATCCGTAGAGGTTGCCGGCCGCGTGCTGAAGAGGCACCAGGGCGGCGTGCTCGGCTCGGGCGACACGCTCGAGCTGAAGGCCGGAGCCGAAGGAGCGCGCTTGCTCGTGCTCGCCGCAAAGCCGATCGGCGAGCCGGTGGTGCAGTACGGGCCGTTCGTCATGAACACGCGCGAGGAGATCGAGCAGGCGATCCGCGACTACCAGAGCGGCGAGCTGACGCGCGAGGCGCCCTGAGTCTGCCTTAGAATCGCGCTTCGATCCGAACCGACCGAAGCGCCGA
>JBFLYF010000405.1:0-2491 GCA_040756795.1 Pseudomonadota bacterium | reverse complement strand
TGGCCGGTCTGTTCGCCCAGCCGGGAGAACATCGCCAGCAGGCCCGGAAAGCGCTTCTTCGCCGCCAGCGCGGAGGCCAGCGGAGCGCCCTCGCGCACCTGCACCAGGGCCTCCATCGCATCGGCGCGCATGGCGCGGTTGGACAGCGTCTCGGCGGCGGCCTGGAGCGCCTTCAGGATCGGCACGCCGGCTCCGGCGAGCATCGCCAGCGTGCCGGCGAAGCGCGCCGCGTTGTAGCCGCGCGAGAGCCGGCCGATCAGCGGCAGGCCGAGCCAGGCCGCGTCGAAGCGCTCGCGGAAGGCCTCGTTGCGCAGCATGAACAGCAGCGCGCCGATGCCGCCGGCGATGCCCAGCACCAGCAGCCAGCCCCACTGGCGCAGGAAGCCGCTGATGGCGAGCATCGCCACGGTGAGCGCCGGCAGCGCCCGCTTCGAACTGGCGAACACCGAGGCCACCTGCGGCACCACGTAGGTGACGAGGAACACCACGATCACCACCGCGATCAGCGAGACGATCGCCGGGTACAGCGTGGCGCCGATCAACTTGGCGCGCAGCGCCTGGCGCTCCTCGAGGTCGTCGGCGAGCCGCTCGAGCACCGGCCCGAGCGCGCCGCTCGCCTCGCCGGCCGCCACCACGCCGCGGTACACGTCGTCGAACTCGCGCGGCAGCGTGGCCAGCGCGCGCGCGAACGACGAACCGGCGTTGACCTCGCTGCGCAGGTGCGCCACCAGCTCGCGCTGGCGGTTGTCCTCGGCCTCGTCGGCGAGCGCCGTCAGCGCGCGCTCCAGCGGGAGGCCGGAGCCGACCAGGCCGGCGAGCTGGCGCGTCCACACCGTCAGGCCGGTGCCGCCGAAGACCTTGCGCTTGAGCGTCAGGCCGCCGGCGCCGCCGCTGTCGGTCGCCACCGCCTTCACGTCCAGCGGCACGAGCGCCTGCGCGCGCAGCTGGGCGCGCGCGGCCTTGGCGTTGTCCGCCTCCAGCAGGCCGGAGGTGGCCTTGCCGGCGGCGTCGAGGGCTTCGAACTTGTAGGCGGGCACGGCAGCCGGCGGCGTCAGTCGCGCGTCACGCGCAGCACTTCCTCGAGCGAGGTGATGCCCTCGGTCACGAGCCGCTCGCCGTCCTCGCGCATCGAGCGCATGCCGCCCTGCTCGGCGGCGACGAACAGCTGGCTCTCGGCGGCGCGGCTGTGGATCAGCGCGCGCACCTGGTCGTCGGCCACCATCAGCTCGTAGACGCCGGTGCGGCCCTTGTAGCCGCTCATGCCGCACTCCGCGCAGCCCACCGGGTGCCAGCGGCCGCGCTCGTCGCGCTTCTTGCAGTGCGGGCACAGCTTGCGCACCAGGCGCTGCGCGAGCACGCCCAGCAGCGAGCTCGACAGCAGGAAGGGCTCGACGCCCATGTCGGTCAGGCGCGTGACGGCCGAGGGCGCGTCGTTGGTGTGCAGCGTGGCGAGCACCAGGTGGCCGGTCAGCGAGGCCTGGATGGCGATCTGCGCGGTCTCGAAGTCGCGGATCTCGCCGATCATGATCACGTCGGGGTCCTGGCGCAGGATGGCGCGCAGCGCCTTCGCGAAGGTCAGGTCGATCTTCGGGTTGACCTGCGTCTGGCCGATGCCGGGCAGCTCGTACTCCACCGGATCCTCCACCGTCAGCACGTTGGTGGTGGAGGTGTCGACGCGGCCGAGCGAGGCGTACAGCGTGGTGGTCTTGCCGGAGCCGGTCGGGCCGGTGACGAGCACGATGCCGTGCGGCTGCTGGATGAGGCGGTCGAACTTGGAGAGCACGTCGCCGCTCATGCCGAGCGCCTCGAGCGTGAACTTGCTCTCGCCCTTGTCGAGCAGGCGCAGCACGGCGCGCTCGCCGTGCGCCGAGGGCAGCGTGGAGACGCGCACGTCCACCGCGCGGCCGCCGATGCGCAGCGAGATGCGGCCGTCCTGCGGCAGGCGCTTCTCGGCGATGTCCAGTTCCGCCATGATCTTCAGGCGCGAGATCAGCGCGGCGTGCAGCGCCTTGTTGGGCTGCACCACCTCGCGCAGCGTGCCGTCGACGCGGAAGCGCACCGCCGAGCTGCGCTCGTAGGGCTCGATGTGGATGTCGGAGGCGCCGTCCTTCGCGGCCTGCGTGAGCAGCGCGTTGAGCATGCGGATGATGGGCGCGTCGTTGGCGGCCTCGAGCAGGTCTTCCACCGCCGGCAGGTCCTGCATCATGCGCGACAGGTCGACCGCGCTCTCCACCTCGCCGACCACCGTGGCCGCGCTCGACTCGCCGCCCGCGTAGGCCGCGGCGATGCGGCTGGCCAGCGAGGGCGCGGCCTCGCGCTCCAGCGCATCGACGTCGTACAGGCGCAGCACCTCCGAGAGCGCCGGCAGCGGCACCGTCTCCGGCGCCCACAGCACCATGCGCTCGCCGTCGTCCTCGAGCAGCAGCGTATTCGCCTTGGCGAAGGCGTAGGGCAGGGGGTGGCGCGCGCCCATGCGATGAGCTCCCTACTG
>JBFLYF010000404.1:0-2518 GCA_040756795.1 Pseudomonadota bacterium | reverse complement strand
CAGCGCGCGCCTTCGGGCTCGCCGGAGGGCCGGAACACGTCGCCGAACAGGCTCGCCTGGCGATGCTCGTCGGCGCTCGGCGCGTTCATCAGCGAGAACGCGACGTAGGCGCCGATGTTCGCGCACATGCTCCAGAGCATGGCGTGCGTGATCTGGTCCAGCCCGCCCACCCCGAAGAGGGCCAGCGGCTTGAGCAGCGCGATGTCGAACGGCCCCTCGGTGAGCAGGCCGATCGGCAGCCAGCCGGAGCGCGCGATCGCGGGCAGCAGCAGCGTGTAGAACCAGACCGCGAACCCGGCGATGAGCCCGGCGAGCGCCCCGCGCCGCGTGCCGCCCTTCCAGAAGATGCCGCCGAGCGCCGCGGGGGCGAACTGCGCCACCGCGGCGAACGAGATCAGCCCGATCGACACCAGCGCGTAGGCCTCCCCCGCGAGCCTGAAGTAGAGGTAGCCGAGCAGCAGCACGAGCACGATCGCGCCGCGCCGGATGCCGAGCAAGAGGCCCGTGAGGTCGCGCCGCTCGTTCAGGCGCAGCCGCCGCATGCGCAGCAGCACCGGCATCAGCAGGTCGTTGCACACCATGGTCGAGAGCGCGATGGTCTCCACGATCACCATGCCGGTGGCCGCCGACAGCCCCCCGAGGAACACGATCAGCGCGAGCAGCTCCTGCTTTTCGGCCATCGGCAGCGTCAGCACGAAGGTGTCGGCGTCGACGCTGCCGACCGGGAAATGCAGCCGCCCGCCGAAAGCGATCGGCAGCACGAAGACGTTGATCGCCAGCATGTAGAGCGGGAACAGCCAGATCGCCTTCCTCAGGTGCTGCTCGTCCTTGTTCTCGATCACCGCGACCTGGAACTGGCGCGGCAGGAACAGGATCGCGAGCATCGACAGCACCGTCAGCCAGATCCAGCTCGAGTAGCTGCCCGCGATGCCCTCCAGGGGGCTGAGCATCACGGCGAGCTCGGGCTGCGCCGCCGCGCGCGCGAAGATGTCGCCGAAGCCGTTGTAGATGCCCCAGCTCACCCACGCGCCCACGGCGAGGAAGGCGACGAGCTTCACCAGCGACTCGAAGGCGATCGCGGCCACCATCCCCTCGTGGTGCTCGGCGGCGTCCAGGTGCCGCGTGCCGAAGAGGATCGTGAAGGCGGCGAGGATCAGCGCCACCCACAGCGCCGTGTCCTGCAGCAGCGGCACCTTGCCGAGCGTCGCCGGCATGACGATGTCGGGGTACTGCAGCAGGATGGTGAAGCTGCTCGAGACCGCCTTCAGCTGCAGCGAGATGTACGGCAGGATGCCGATCACCGCGATCACCGTGACCACGCCGCCGAGCAGCGCGCTCTTGCCGTAGCGCGAGGCGATGAAGTCGGCGAGCGAGGTGATGCGGTTGCGCTTGCTGATGCGCAGGATCTTGCGCATCACCACCCACCACAGCGCGATCATCAGCGTCGGCCCGATGTAGATCGGCAGGAAGCCGACCCCGTCCTCGGCCGCGCGCCCCACGCTGCCGTAGAAGGTCCAGGCGGTGGCGTACACCGCGAGCGAGAGGCTGTAGATGTACGGGCTCGCGATCACCGAGCGGCCGGCGTCGGCGCGCTGGTCCGCGTAGTAGGCGATCGCGAACAGCAGCCCCAGGTAGGCGAACGAGGTGACGACGATCACCCAGCCCTGCAGCATGGCGCGGCGGCTCCTTCAGCCCCTGCGCTCGGCGACCAGCGCCATGAGCGCGATCAGCACCCCCCAGGCGACGAAGAAATACACGTACAGCACCGGGATGCCGAGCACCATCGCCCTGACGTTGAACACCGCGAGCAGCGGGTAGTTGAAGAGCAGAACGCCGAGCAGGCACAGCGCCACCAGGCGCTGCGCCCGCGGATCGAATTCCTGCATGCCTGCCTCCCTCCGGCGCCCGCCGCGCCGCTAGCCGTGGATCTGCCGGATCTTGTCGACCACCTCGGGGTTGGCGAGCGTGGACACGTCGCCCGGGTTCTGATGGTTCGAGATCGCCGCGAGCACCCGGCGCATGATCTTGCCCGAGCGCGTCTTGGGCATGTCGGGAACGATGATCACCTGGCGCGGGCGCGCGATCGCGCCGATCTCGGATACCACCGCCGCGGCGACCTTCTTCATGATCTCCTCGGAAGCGTTCAGGCCGGGCTTGAGCGAGACATACAGATCGGGCACCTTGCCCTTGATCGCGTCGGCGACCGGCACGACCGCGGCCTCCACGACTTCGGGAACGATCAGCGCCGCGGACTCGATCTCCTTGGTGCCGAGGCGATGGCCCGCCACGTTGATCACGTCGTCGATCCGCCCGAGGATGCGGTAGTAGCCGTCCTTCGCCTGGACGGCGCCGTCGCCCGCCATGTACGGCCAGTCGCGCCAGTCCTTGCTCTTTTTGTCCCTGCAATAGCGCGAGTAATACTGGTGCACGAAGCGGTCCGGATCCTTCCAGATCGTCTGCATCAGCCCAGGCCAGGGATTGCGGATGCAGATGTTGCCCGCCGCGCCCGCTCCCGCCT
>JBFLYF010000403.1:0-2533 GCA_040756795.1 Pseudomonadota bacterium | reverse complement strand
GGCGGCCTCGGCGGCTTTTCCCTGCGGCTGCTGCTGCCCACCTTGCTGCTCGCGGCCGGCCTGTTCGCGATCTACAGCTGGCACCAGGAGCAGCGCGCCGCCGACATCGTCGAGCTCGACGCGCGCCTGCTCACCGACGAGCTGCCGCTCGACGCGTACCTCGACCGGGGGTTCGAGGCATGGCTCAGAAGGACCTCCTCGCGTTGAGGGCGCTCGCCGCGGCGGCGCTGTTCGCGCTCGCGGCCGGCGCCGCCGGCGCCCCGCCCAAGGAGCGGGGCCCGGAGTGGGCCTCGCTTACCGCCGACCAGCAGCAGGTGCTCGCGCCGCTCGCCGGCGAGTGGAAGAGGCTCAGCCGCGAGCAGAAGGTCAAGTGGCTCGGCATCGCCAAGCGCTACCCGAAGATGACGCCCATCGGACAAAAACGCGTGCAGACCCGCATGCAGAAGTGGGTCAAGCTCACCCCCGAACAGCGCGAGCAGGCGCGCGAGCGCTACCGCACCTACGGCAAGATCGCGCCGGATCGCCGCGAGCAGCTGCGCCGCCAGTGGGCCGAGTACCAGGCGCTGCCGCCGCACGAGAAGCGCATGTTCGACGTGCCGCCGGGCGAGGCGCGGCCTTCCGCGCGCCGCCCGCGCGCCAAGACCCCGAAGCCGCCGGCCCCCGCCGCCCAGACGACCTATCCGTGAGCGGCGCGCCGGGCCGGCTCACCCCGGGTCTCGGGCGGCGCCTCGCGTGCATGCTCTACGACGGCCTGCTGCTGTTCGCGGTGGCCTTCTTCGCCACGTGGCTGTTCCAGTTCGCCGCAGGCAGCGTGCAGCTCGAGGGCTGGCGCCGCCACCTGCTGCAGGCCTTCCTCGTCGCGGTGTTCGCGGCGTACTTCCTCTGGTGCTGGCTGCGCGGCGGCCAGACGCTCGCCATGAAAACCTGGCGCATCCGGCTGGTCGACATCACGCCGCGAAAGGCATTGCTGAGATTTCTCTACGCCCTGATTTTCGTTCCTACCGGGATTTCCCTGCTGTGGGCTCTACTCGACCGGGAACAGCAGTTCCTCCACGATCACCTCGCGGGAACGCGCCTGGTTCTGCTCAGCCCCTGAGGCGGACCCAGAGCGGGCGCAGGCGCTCGATCCAGAGCATCATCAGCGTCGCCGTGGCGAGAAACAGCAGGCTCGGCACCGCGGCGGCGGCCACCGGCGGCCACTGCTGCAGCAGGCCGATGTGGGAGAACAGGCTGTTGAGCATGTGGAAGAAGATCCCGAGCATGATGCCGAGGAACACCTTGACGCCGACCATGCCCGAGCGCGCGTGCATGTAGGCGAAGGGCAGCGCGAGCGCCATCATGACGAGGGTCGCGAGCGGGTAGAAGAGCTTCTTCCACAGCGCGATCTCGTAGCGCTCGGTCTTCTGCTTGTTCTCGGCGAGGTGCCTGAGGTAGCGGTACAGCTTCCAGGCCGACATGCGCTCGGGCACGACGATCAGCACGTTCAGCAGGTCGGGATTCACCGCCGAGCGCCACTCGGCTTCCGGGTAGCTCGCGGTCGCCGGGCCGCCGGCCGCCAGCCGCGTCTGCTGCACCTGCAGCAGCCGCCCCTTGCCGCCGCCCGCGTACTCGCCGCGCTGCGCCTCGGTCACCTGGCGCAGGCGATACGCCGAATCGAACTCGTAGATGCGCACCCCGCCCAGCACGTAGGCTTCGCGCGCCTCGCGCACGTTGACGAACGTGCGCTCGTCCTTGAACCACAGCCCCGACTCGAAGCCGCTGCCGATCAGCGACTGCTGCGCGCGCATCCGCACCTGCTGCGCCGCCTCCTCGCTGTAGGGCGCGGCCCATTCGCCGATCGCAAAAGTGAGGACGACGAAGGCGGCGCCGGTCTTCGCCAGGGACCAGCTGGCGCGCGCGGGCGAGAATCCCGAGACGCGCATCACCGTGTACTCCGAGTTGCTCGACAGGTGCGCGAGCACGTACAGCGTGCCGATCAGCACCGCGATCGGGAACAGCTCGTAGGCGTGCCCGGGAACCCACAGCGCGACCACGATGAAGATCTGGCGCAGCTGGTAGTCGCCCTTGCCGAGGTCGCGCAGCTCGGCGATCAGGTCGAAGAACGCGAACAGCCCGAGGAAGCCGAGCAGCACGAACCCGACCGCGGCGTAGATCTCGCGCGCCAGGTACCGCTGCAGCGTGGGGATGCCTACCTGCGCCACGGCAGCCGGAAAATCTGCAGGCGCTGCGCGAAGAGCGCGAGCAGCAGCGCCAGCATCGCCGCGTGCACCAGCCACCAGCCGACGCCGAACGCGAGCTTGCCCTGCGCGACGCGCGCCTGGCTCACCGAGAGCAGGTTGGAGTACACCATGTAGGCGAGCAGCGCGAACATCAGGTTCACCGAGCGGCCGGCGCGCGGGTTGACATAGCTCATCGGGATCGCGAGCAGCGCGAGGATCAGCGCCGAGAGCGGCACGCCGATGCGCCAGAGCAGCTCGCCGAGGTTGACGCGCGTCGGGTTCTCGACGAGCGCCAGCGTCGAGAGGCTCTTCTG
>JBFLYF010000402.1:0-2592 GCA_040756795.1 Pseudomonadota bacterium | reverse complement strand
GGGCAGGTGAATCGAGCTCGAAGCGAAGCGGGTGCGCGCGCTGGGCGCGACTGGATAGCGGCGCAGAAAAGCTGTTATACTTCAAAAGTTTCGGAGCCCGGAGGAGCGGCTTTCCGGGGAGTTGCTGGATGCAGATGGGCTTCGGCCCATTTTTTGTTTGGGCGGTCGATGGCGGCGATGGCGGAAGTGGTGGAGGCGACCCTGGCGGGAATGGGGTACGAGCTGGTGGACGCGCAGGCGTCCAACCACGGCCGGTTGCTGCGGATCTTCATCGACCGGCCGGGCGGCATCACGGTGGACCAGTGCGCCGACGTGAGCCGGCAGCTCACCCACGTGCTCGCGGTCGAGGGCATCGACTACGACCGGCTGGAAGTGTCCTCGCCGGGGCTGGACCGGCGGCTGCGCAAGGCCGCCGATTTCGCGCGCTTCGCGGGGCAGAGGATCGAGGTGCGGACCAAGGCGCCCGACGCCACCGGGCGACGGCGCTTCGCGGGCCGCCTGAAGGGGCTGGCCGAAGGCGTCGTCACCGTGGAGGTGGACGGCGCGGGGGTCGGCTTCAGGCTGGAAGAGATCGACCGGGCCCGGCTGGTGCCGGACCTGTAGAGGAACGAGGAAGGAAACGGGATGAGCAGGGAAATTCTGCTGCTGGTGGACGCGCTGGCGCGCGAGAAGAACGTCAACCGGGACACCGTGTTCGGCGCCCTGGAGCTCGCGCTCGCCTCGGCCACCAAGAAGCGCTTCAGCGAGGATGTCGACGTGCGCGTCGAGGTCGACAAGAACACGGGCGACTACAAGGCGTGGCGGCGCTGGCACGTGGTCCCCGACGACACCCCCGAGTGGAACACGGCGCAGATGCTGTCCCTGGAGGAGGCGCAGGACCGCAAGCCCGACGCGAAGATGGACGAGTACCTCGAGGAGCCGATCGAGAACGTGCCGTTCGGCCGCATCGGGGCGCAGACCGCGAAGCAGGTGATCCTGCAGCGCATCCGCGACGCCGAGCGCGAGCAGATCCTGAACGATTTCCTCTCGCGCGGCGACGAGCTGGTGACCGGCACGGTGAAGCGCATGGAGCGCGGCAACGCCGTCGTCGAGTCCGGGCGGCTCGAGGCGCTGCTGCCGCGCGAGCACATGATCCCGAAGGAGAACCTGCGCGTCGGCGACCGGGTGCGCGCCTGGGTGATGAAGATCGACCGCGGCGCGCGCGGGCCGCAGCTGATCCTGTCGCGCACCGCGCCGCAGTTCATCATGAAGCTGTTCGAGCTCGAGGTGCCGGAGATCGAGGAAGGGCTGCTCGAGATCAAGTCCGCGGCGCGCGACCCGGGCATCCGCGCCAAGATCGCGGTGCACACCAACGACCGCCGCATCGACCCCATCGGGACCTGCGTGGGGATGCGCGGCTCGCGCGTGCAGGCGGTGACGCAGGAGCTCGCCGGCGAGCGCGTCGACATCGTGCTCTGGTCGGCCGACCCCGCGACTTTCGTCATCGGCGCGCTCGCGCCCGCCGAGGTGAGCTCGATCCTGGTCGACGAGGAAAAGCACGCCATGGACGTGGTGGTGGACGAGGAGAACCTCGCCATCGCCATCGGCCGCAGCGGGCAGAACGTGCGGCTCGCCTCGGAACTCACCGGCTGGACCATCAACCTGATGACCGAGGAGGAGTCCACCAAGAAGCAGGCCGAGGAGGGCCAGCGGGTGAAGAAGCTCTTCATGGAGAAGCTGGATGTCGACGAGGAGGTCGCCGACATCCTGCTGCACGAGGGCTTCTCGACCCTGGAGGAAGTCGCCTACGTGCCGATCAACGAGATGCTCGAGATCGAGGCCTTCGACGAGAACACCGTCAACGAGCTGCGCAGCCGCGCGCGCAACGCGCTGCTGGTGCAGGCGATCGCGAGCGAGGAAAGCATCGACGGCGTGGACCAGAACCTGCTGCAGCTGGAGGGCATGGACAACCAGCTCGCGGCGAAGCTCGCCTCGCACGGCGTCAAGTCGCGCGACGACCTCGGCGACCTGGCGGTGGACGAGCTCTCGGAGATGACCGGCATCGACGCCGAGCGCGCCAAGACCCTGATCATGGCGGCGCGCGCGCACTGGTTTGAAGGTGAAATGAGCGCGTCGCAGGGCAAGGAGGCCGCCTAGCATGGCGCTGACCAGCGTCGCCCAGTTCGCGAGCGAGCTGAAGGTCCCGCCTTCTGTGCTGCTCGAGCAGCTGCGCGCTGCCGGGGTGGAAAAGCGCGTGCCGGAGGATTCGCTCACCGAGCTGGACAAGTCCAAGCTCCTCGAGTACCTGCGCCGCGCCCACGGCTCGATCGAGCCGAAGAACAAGATCACGCTGACGCGCAAGCAGACCAGCGAGATCAAGAAGTCCGACGCCAGCGGCAAGGCGCGCACCATCCAGGTCGAGGTGCGCAAGAAGCGCGTCTTCGTCAAGCGCGATCCCTCCGAGCTCGTCGCGGCCGCCGCCGCCGCCGAGCTGCCCGCCGCGCCGCCGCCGCCGCCGGCGCCGGCCGGCCCCGACCCGCGCGAGCTGCAGCTGCGCGAGGAGGAGCAGAAGCGCCAGCAGCAGCTCTCCGAGATCCAGGCGCAGGAGCTGCG
>JBFLYF010000401.1:0-2593 GCA_040756795.1 Pseudomonadota bacterium | reverse complement strand
TGCCCGGGCAGGCCGTACATCAGGTCGATGTTGACGTTGCCGAACGCGGCGAGCGCGAGGTCGATCGCGCGGCGCGCCTCGTCGGCGGAGTGGATGCGCCCGAGCGCCGCGAGCATGGCGTCGTCGAAGCTCTGCACGCCGAGCGAGAGTCGGTTCACGCCGGCCTCGCCATAGCCGCGGAAGCGCCTCGCCTCGGCCGTTCCCGGGTTGGCCTCGAGCGTGATCTCCGCATCGGGCTCGACCGTCAGGCGCGCGCGGATCCCCGAAAGCAGCTCGTCGATCGCCTTCGCGGAAAAAAGGCTCGGCGTGCCGCCGCCGATGAAGATGGTATGGATTCTGCGTCCCCAGACGCAAGGCAAAAGCGAATCCAGATCCAGAAGCAAGGCATTCAGATACTCCCGCTCCGGAAGCTCCCCGGTCCGCTCGTGCGAGTTGAAGTCGCAGTACGGGCACTTCCTCGCGCACCAGGGGATGTGCACGTACAGCGCGAGCGGCGGCAGCACGTCGAAGTGCACCTTGCGCAGATCGCGCAGCACCGCGCTCATGCGCTCTTCAGCAGCTCGAGCAGCTTCGCGAGCGCCCGGCCGCGGTGGCTGACGCGGTTTTTCTCGGCCGGATCGAGCTCGGCCGCGGTTCGCCCGAGCGCGGGCAGCCAGAAGATCGGGTCGTAGCCGAAGCCGCCCGCGCCGCGCGGCGCGGGCGCGATCTCGCCGTGCCACTCGGCCGCGGTGACGAGCGGCCGCGCGTCTCCCGGGCCGCGCACGAGCGCGAGCGCGCACACGTAATGCGCACGGCGATCGCTCTTGTCCTGCATTTCCGCAAGCAGCTTCTCGTTGTTGCGCGCATCCGACCTCGGCTCACCGGCGTAGCGCGCCGACTGCACGCCGGGCGCCCCGCCGAGCGCATCGACGCACAGGCCCGAGTCGTCGGCGAGCGCGGGCAGGCGCGTGGCGAAGGCCGCGTGCCGCGCCTTGGCGAGCGCGTTGTCGCGGAACGTCTCGTGCGGCTCGCCGGCCTCGACGATGCCGAGCTCGGCCTGCGTTATGACGTGGATGCCGAGCGGCGCGAGGAGCTCGCGCAGCTCGTCCCTCTTGCCGGGATTGCCCGAGGCGAGCACCAGGCTCTTCACGTCCCCAGCGCGCGGCGCTGCTGCGCCACCAGCTCGGCGATGCCGCGCGCGGCGAGCGCGAGCAGCTGATCGAGGGCGGCGCGGTCGAACGGCGCGCCTTCGGCGGTGCCCTGCACCTCGACGAAGCGCCCGCCGCCGGTCATCACCACGTTCATGTCGGTGTGGCAGGCCGAATCCTCGGCGTAGTCCAGGTCCAGCACCGGCAGACCCTCGTAGACGCCGACCGAGACCGCGGCGACGAAATCGCGCACCGGGAGCGTCGCGATCATGCCCCGCTCGCGCATCCAGCCGAGCGCGTCGTGCACGGCGACGAAGGCGCCGGTGATCGCGGCGGTGCGCGTGCCGCCGTCGGCCTGCAGCACGTCGCAATCGACCTGGATCGTGCGCTCGCCGAGCCGCGGCAGATCGATCACCGCGCGCAATGCCCTGCCGACCAGGCGCTGGATCTCGAGCGTGCGGCCGGACTGCCGGCCGCGCGCCGCCTCGCGCTCGCCGCGGGTGTGGGTGGCGCGCGGCAGCATGCCGTATTCGGCGCTCACCCAGCCCTGCCCCTTGTCGCGCAGGAACGGCGGCACGCGCGCCTCCACGCTCGCGGTGCACAGCACCCGCGTGTCGCCGAATTCGATGAGCACCGAGCCCTCGGCGTGCCGGGTATAGCCGCGCTGGATGCGCACCGCGCGCAGCTCGTCGGGTTTCCTGCCGCTCGGCCTCATCGCTTCCCCGGATCGCGGTTCTTGAGCGCCTTCTTGATGTCGGCGATCGCCTGCTCGATCTCCTGGTCGGTGACGTGCTGGAAATCGGGCGCCGTGGCGGTGAAGTCCTGCACCTCGGTGCTCGACTCGGCCATCGGCACCGTGGGCGGCTCCTCGGGCGCGGGCACGGCCTTTTCCTGCCATTCGATCGCGAGCACCGTGACGTTGTCGCAGCGCGGGCCGGCGCGCGTCTCGGCGAGCTCGACCAGCTCGGGCAGCGCGCGCGCGAGCGGCTTGCCGAGCAACCCGGTGAGCAGCTGGCGCTGCGTGAGCGGCCCCCAGAAGCCATCCGAACATAACAGCACGATGTCCCCCCTGGCGAGGCGCGCGTGCGCCGTGGGCTCCACGCGCGGCGCGCGCGGCCCGCCGAGGCATTGCAGCAGCTTGTTCTTGTCCGGATGCGTCATCGCCGCCTCCTCGCGGATGCGGCCGGCGTCGACCAGCATCTGCACCGGCGTGTGGTCGCGCGTGCGGGTGACGATGCGCCCGTCGCGGATCAGGTACAGGCGCGAGTCGCCGATGAAGGACCACCAGGCGTAGCCGCCCTGCACCAGGCACGCCACCACGGTGGTGCGCGGCGCCTCCGGCAATCCCTGCCTCTGGGCCTGGTGCACGATCATCGCGTGCGCGCGGCTGATGCCGCGATACAGGAACGTGTCCGGGTCGGCGACGCGCGGCTTCGCTTCGGCGCCGAACGCCGCCCCGAGGCAAT
>JBFLYF010000400.1:0-2610 GCA_040756795.1 Pseudomonadota bacterium | reverse complement strand
ACTCGTTCTTGATCTCCGCCTCGTTGACGCCGAGCTGCTCGGCGATGATCTTCTTGACGCGCTGTTCGATGTTTTCCATCCAGTTCTCCTTCCATTGCGGGGTGCGTAATTTTACCGGAATCAAGACATGTACATCCCGCCGTTCACGTGCAGAACGGTGCCGGTGACGTACGCCGCCGCGGGCGAGGCGAGGTACGCGACCGCGGCGGCGACGTCCTCGGGTCGGCCGAGGCGCCCGAGCGGAATCTGCGCGAGCAGCGCGCTTCGCTGCGCCTCGGGCAGGGCGCGCGTCATGTCGGTGTCGATGAACCCGGGCGCGACGCAGTTCACCGTGATGTTGCGGCTGCCGAGCTCGCGCGCGAGCGACTTGGTCATGCCGACCACGCCCGCTTTCGCCGCGGCGTAGTTCGCCTGCCCCGGGTTGCCGGTGGCCCCGACCACCGAGGTGATGCTGATGATCCTGCCCCAGCGCGCCTTCATCATGCCGCGCATCACCGCGCGCGACAGGCGGAACACCGCCTTGAGGTTCGCCTCCATCACCTCGTCCCAGTCCGCGTCCTTCATGCGCAGCGCGAGGTTGTCGCGCACGATCGCCGCGTTATTGACGAGGATGGCAATGTCGCCGAATTCCTTTTGTATGGACTCCAAAAGGGAATCGCATTGCGCGGCATCCCGCACATTCAGGACCTTGCCGGTCGCGCCGCCCTCGGTGATGCGCTGCGCGCCCTCCTCCGTCGTCGCCGTGCCGACGACCTGCGCGCCTTGCCTCGCGAGCTCGAGCGCGATCGCGCGGCCGATGCCGCGCGAGGCGCCGGTCACCAGGGCCAATCGTCCCTCTAGCATGCGCTAGCCTCCCTTGACGCTCGCCAGCGCCTGCTCGAGCGAAGCGCGGTCGGCCGCGGCGAAACCCTGCAGCCGTCCGTCGATGCGCTTGACGAGGCCCGCCAGCACCTTGCCCGGCCCGCATTCCACCACGTGCGTCACGCCTTCGTCCGCCATGCGCTTGATGGTCTCGACCCAGCGCACCGGCGAAGCCGCCTGCCGTACCAGTGCGTCCTTGATTTTCTCCGGGGTGGTTTCTTCTTTCACATCCACGTTGTTCACCACGGGAAATCCCGGAGAAGAAAAAACAACCTTCTCAAGATAAATCCGCAATTTGTTCCCCGCAGGCCGTAACAAACTGCTATGAAAGGGCGCGCTCACCGGCAGCGGCATGGCGCGCTTCGCGCCACGCGCCTTGCAGGCTTCGATGGCGCGCGCCACCGCCGCCTTGTGCCCCGCGATCACCACCTGCCCGGGCGCGTTGAAGTTCACCGCCTGCACCACCTCGCCCTGCGCCGCCTCGGCGCAGGCCGCGATCGCGTTCTCGTCGTCCAGGCCGAGGATCGCGGCCATCGCGCCCGCTCCCTCGGGAACGGCTTCCTGCATCGCTTGCGCGCGATAGCGCACCAGGGGAAGCGCATCCTTCAGGGCCAGGGAACCCGCGGCAACGAGCGCGGAGTACTCGCCCAGGCTGTGGCCGGCGACGATCGCGGGCGGCGGGCCGCCGAGCCCGAGCCAGGCGCGATAGGCCGCGATGCCCGCCGCGACCATGGCCGGCTGGGTGTTCACGGTAAGGCTCAACTGCTCGGCCGGACCTTCATCCAGCAGTTTGAGAAACGGTTCTCCCAGAATGTCCTTGACTTCATTTCGAAGCTGTTCAAGGCCAGGCAACCCGGCATACCCCTTCAGCATGCCAACCGATTGCGAGCCCTGCCCCGGAAACACCATCGCGAGCTTCATCCGCGCCCCTTCACATCGTCACCAGCGACGCGGCCCAGGTGAAGCCGCCGCCCACGCCCTGCAGCATCACCCGGTGCCCGGAGCGGATCCTGCCGGCGCGCACGAATTCGTCGAGCGCGAGCGGCACCGACGCGGCCGAGGTGTTGGCGTGGCGGTCCACGGTGACCACCAGGCGCTCGCGCGCGATGCCGAGCCTCTTCGCGGTCGCCTCGAGGATGCGCACGTTCGCCTGGTGCGGGATCAGCCAGTCGACGTCTCCCACCTGCATCCCCGCCGCGGCGAGCGTCTCGCGCGCCACCTCGTCGAGCACGCGCACCGCCACCTTGAACACCTGCTGGCCTTGCATCTGCAGGTAGGGCGAGCCGAGGATCCTCCCGCCGCAGACGTTGCCCGGTACCGAGAGGATGCCGGCCTGGCTGCCGTCGGCATGCAGTGCCGAGGCGTGGATTCCGGGCTTGTCGCCGGCGACGAGCACCGCAGCGCCCGCGCCGTCGCCGAACAGCACGCAGGTCGCGCGGTCGTTCCAGTCGAGGATGCGCGAGAAGACCTCCGCGCCGACCACGAGGGCCTTTTTCGACATCCCGTTCCGGATGAAGCTGTCCGCCGTCGCGAGGGCGTAGACAAAGCCGCTGCACACCGCCTGAACGTCGAAAGCGGCGCCGCTTTTCGTGCCGAGCTTCGCCTGCAGCAGGCAGGCGGTGCTCGGGAAGATGTAATCGGGGGTCGAGGTCGCGACCAGGATCAGGTCGAGCTCGCCGGCCGATACGCCGGCGGCCTCGAGCGCGCGCCGGCTCGCCTCGAGCGCGAGGTCGCTCGAGCCCTGCGATT